>NZ_JAUBSD010000026.1:0-74979 GCF_036704575.1 Microcoleus sp. K5-D4 | reverse complement strand
TTTTTGATTCATTAATTGTTCTTTATTTGACTTTCATGACTATATGATACTACTATTGTTTATAGATGCTTAAAATCTTATTGAAGTTTCACAATACAAAAAGCTATCCTTATAGAGGCCGATCGCAATATCAGTGACTGGTCTAAACTTTCCCAATCGAAAGCTGTTGTAGAGTGTCGAGTTCTCAACGAGCTTTCTGCTTACGAGACGATGGAGAGTTCATCACTGACTTGAACCCGACCTTTGACCAGGGAGCGAATCAGACGATCGAGTGAGCCACGTTCTTCTTCACTGATGGACTCATCAAGGATAGCGGCCATCATGCCGTAGCGGTCAGCTTTGGTAACGCGGTGAGTATCGGTGACAGTGGCAATTAATTCGTTGATAGCGCCGGGGAGAAGATTAACTGGAGACATGGGATTGTTTTGAACTCGACACCTTAATCATCTCGTGGTTTATTCTAAGAGCAAGTGATGGTGCTGGTTTTTTTCCGTGATAATACTGAAAATATTCGGTGAACCAAGTCCGTGTAACCAGTGATCGAAGTCACAACATTGAAACCAATGCAGCGGTGGAAAAATTACAACCCACCTTCCGCCCTTTGACTATAACACCGTGATATTTTTCGTCTGGCACGAGTCTGAAATTCCTGCTGTGCAAAAGTTTCAGACCTTCATAGGAAGAACTGCCTCTGCTTGAACAAATTCTCAACAAGTAACAACAGTTGACTTTTTATTTCCTCAAAATTGATGCAAACCTCATGGCTTGGTCAAAAATACCTGAATGTGAGAGTCATATCAAATCCGCCCTTCATCGGAATTATTCATCTCTCTTACCTTCCTCTGTATCCTCTGCGTCCTCTGTGGTTTAATCCTTCCGATCTAACCGGAATTGATATCAAAGGGCCGGACGTGGGGTATAAGACACCAGAAAAATGATAATTCGGCACACTAAGTACGGAAGAGCAGGTCTAGGTCTCTTGACGACAGGAAATCAGCTTTTCCGGGTTAACGTTTCTCTGCTTCGCCAATGAGGGTAAAAGCGGCCCAATCTACAGGATTAGGATGTTTGACCAATGTCACCAGCATGGCTTTCCGCAGCGCTTGGGCAATATCAGGCGTTAGTTGCATCTGCCGATAAAATTCCGCCATCAAGTCGGCTGTTGATTCATCAGATACTGACCACAGAGAAACTACAACACTCGGAACGCCTGCTGCAATAAACGATCGCGATAAACCAATGATGCCATCACCTGTAATACGACCGCGACCCGTATTGCAAGCACTCAAAACGACGAGTTCGGCATTCAACCTCAAATTGAAAATTTCGCTAGCAGTGAGTAAACCACTGTCATCCTTGCTTGGGGCAAGTGCGATGACTCCAGGTACCCCCAATCCCTCCACGTCATCCAGGATGCCGTGAGTTGCTAAATGCACGATGCGCGATCGCTCTATTTGCTGTAAAACTGCTACTTTTGTCGCTTTGTCGCCTGTAAGCGGTTCAGCATTCAAAAGCTGAGCGATCGCGATCGCTTCGGCTTCAGAGTGTGGGAGTGATGACAGTTGTTGAGGAGGTTGGTTCGTCGCAAAGGCAACACTTGGCATGGTAGGATTCCCAACGACTAGCGCACCTTTTCCTGAAGCAAGCTGTTGCTGTTTCTTTGTTAAAGACAGCACTTGAATTGAAGGTGCTGTTAAAATTGTATGTTTTTCTATCAAGTAGTTTCCCGAACTATCTTGCAACGCGGCAAAGGGAACTAAGAACAAAGATTCATGAGGAATAAAGGTAATTCGCGACGCTGGATCTTGAGGTAGAAGGTCAGCAATTGGTTCGATCAGTAGTTGATAAAGCTCTTGCAATGACGGGTCTAAAAATCGTTGCTCGACAATATGCCGGGTTGGCGTGGGATTTGTACCTGGTTGGGATCGCTGCTTGTTTCGCAGGCAACTGGGAATGAAGCAACGACCTTGAGTAACCAAGGCTTTTAATGCAGTTTGTTCCTCAACCAAACGTTTCAAACTGATGCGACGAAATTCAATTTTTCCGGTCGGCTGCATTACCCAGATATAAAGTTCTGAATCTTGCAACTTTCTTTGGCCGTCAGCTTCTACAACTTCTTTGATAATTGAGTAAGAAACTAAAGTAGAATTTTGTTCTTTAGCAATTTGCTTAATTTCCTGGATGTTGAGCGGTTTTATTTGAGTTTCCGATGCCTTTAGGGTAGGCTGTGCTGACTGGGAAGAAAAACGGTTGGTCAATAATCTAACAAAAGCTTGCGCCCGTCCCCGTTCTGTTATTTCTAGCGCTTTATCATTCTGATTTTGACTAGCAAGCACTTCTTGCAAAGTGCTATAAGTTGTTTCTTGGGTTTCAAAAATTGAAACTAAATTGAGGTCGTTATTGCCTACATTTAACCGCAGAGATTCCCAAATTTCAAGGGCTGAAAATAAAGCTTTGATAGCTTCTGCTGGTTGCTTTGCTTTGTATAAAGCGTCACCTAAATTTGTGAGTGCGCGGCCTTGGGCGTGGCGATCGCTCAGTTCTCTGGCAATGACTAAACTTTGTTGGTGAGACTCAACCGCTTGAGGATAATTTTTGACAGCATAGTAAGCAATTCCTAAATTCTCTAGAGCACGACCTTGAACGAAGCGATCGCCCAGTGCTGAGGCTATAGCTAAACTTTGTTTATGCTCATCAATTGCTTTGGCATAATCGGTTAGGGAATAGTGTACTAATCCCAAATTGCTCAAAGCAAGAGCTTCGCCTCGGCGATCGCGCTGCTGTTTAGCGATCGCTAAACTTTGCTCTTGATATTCAACTGCCCTTGTATACTCTTTTTGGGCATAGTAAAGTAATCCCAGATTTCTCAGAACACTCGCCTCTAAATCAGCCGATTTTAGGGAATGCGCTACTTCCAAACTTTGCTCGTAGTATTCGATTGCTTTTTTATAATTGCCAATCGCGCCGTAAGCAGCTCCCAAACCAATAAAAGCTTGTCCCTTTCCCAATAAATCGGCCCTGGACTCAGCTTCTGCTAAGCGCTGCTGGTGGTAAGAAATTGCTTTTTCATAATCTCCAATCGCGTAGTAAGTCGCGCCTAGATTGTTGAGCGCGTAGCCTTCCCTAGCGCGATCGCGAGAGAGTCTCGCCAGCTCTAAATTCTGCTGGTAGCAGGCGATCGCTTTGCTGTAGTCTTTTGGCGCAGTCTGGAGAGGCAATCCTGGTTGCTGCCCCAGTAATTGTTCCTCACTTAAGCATTGAGCGACACTCGGTGTCAGACTTGCTAAGTTTTGCGGTTCGCGATTTTGATCGCCATTAAGCTGGCTCAATTGTTGACCGGCCAGGGTATTAGGATTTTCTGGCTGTGTATTAGAGACTTGCACTGAGACAGGTACAGTGGCTGCCGCAGTTGGTATTGCATCTGAGTTTGCAAGCGTTGGTACGAGTGGTGTGATGGTTGGGAGACGTAATGGTTCTGGCACGCCCCTTTCTGCAGGCAGCGTGGGAGCTAACCCAGAGGAAGGAACTTCTAATGGTTGTGGCACGCCCATTTCTGGCGGCAGCGTGGGAGCTAACCCAGAGGAAGGAGTATCAGGATTATCTGGTTGTGGTACACCTAAGCCTAAAGGTGCGATCGCAGGGAATTGAATCCCAGGTGGTGCGAGTGCAGCAATTGTTGGCGGTTCTGGCGGTAGTAGGGGAGCTAACCCACCACTCCCAAAGCCGAAAGCTCGCTCAATCTCTAATCGTGGACTGCCCAAAACAAAGGTAGGATCGGTCAGAGATATTAATCGGCTGCCAGTGGTATCAATGCTGTTGGGGTTATTGCTGCTAGTAGCGAGGCGAATCTTACCCTCATAGGTCAGGATAGTACCCGGAGCGATCGCGTTCCCAGCTTGTAAAGTGATGTTTCCATCTGGTAGGCCAATCTCAGCTACAGAGCTGAGGAAGCTGTTTTTGGCATTAATACTGTCACCAGAGGTGAGCAAACTGATGTTGCCTCCTCCAGAAAGGATAGAACCCGCTACAGTGATGTCTTCGTTGGAGCGGAGTACAATATTACCACCAACTCCTGCGCTCGTGCTCGAATCTATTCTGTCTCCGGTGGTGCTAAGACTGGATTCTCCTTCAAGGAGAATCGCGCTACCCCCAGAAGTTATGTTGCCTACAGTAGTTAAACGACCCCCCCTAATCTCAATATTGCCACCCCTCCCTTGGGCAGATGTAGAATTTAAAGCGCCAATATTGAGCGTGATTCCCCCAAGTGGCTCATTCCGCAAACCAATAGCGCTATCGCCGGAAATA
Source organism: Microcoleus sp. K5-D4 (assembly GCF_036704575.1). Taxonomy (NCBI): domain Bacteria; kingdom Bacillati; phylum Cyanobacteriota; class Cyanophyceae; order Oscillatoriales; family Microcoleaceae; genus Microcoleus; species Microcoleus sp. K5-D4. The sequence goes on along the minus strand of NZ_JAUBSD010000026.1, from coordinate 70,674 downwards.
ATATCTCTGACACTAACATCGGTTCCATAAATCTCGATTGCGCCACCTTTCCCCGTGCTGGAACTAGAATTTATTACCCCACTGACGTTGACTTCGCCTAGAATCGATAACTTGATCGAGCCACCTCCAGAAATGACATTTCCAAGAGTTACAGGCCCTGTATTTACTTTGATCTGACCTCCTACTCCACCGCTATAGCTGGAATTTAGGGTAATATTGCCAGCGTTAAAGTAACCATCATTAAACACATAAATGCGACCGCCACCGGAGGTTATATTACCAGTCACAATGTCACCCCCAGTATCACCCCCACCAGCTTTGAGTTTGATCGGGCCTCCCACTCCTCTGTTAGAACTCGAATCAAAATTTCTAGCGCTGATGCTGCTGTTGTTGAAGCTGACACTATTGAGGCTGATACTGCCACCGTTTGAGGCAATGTTGCCGACTGCAATACTACCAAATGCCACAAGCCCTACATCGCCACCTGCATTGCCGCTGCCAGAGTAGAGATTGCCTCCATCGATCGCCCCTGCTTGACTGCTGAGGGTAATGTTGCCACCGCTAGAGACAATATTTCCTGTTGCTATATTGCCGTAAGCATTGAGAGAGATGTTGCCCCCTCCGCTGCCACCAGTTGCGTTCAGAGTGCTCGCACCGGTGTCGATCGCACCTAGATTGCTAAGCAAGCTGATCTCGCCTGCCTTGATTCCGCTAGTGTCGATGTTGCCGGCACTGATGTTGCCTTCTCCATAAAGGGTGACGTTGCCTCCATTTCCAATAAAGCTAGAGGTTGTAATTCCACCGGTGGCGATCGCGTTTGCCCCATACAGGAAAATTGACCCACCGTTACCGGCTATCGAGGAAGCGTTCAAGGTGTTGGCGCTCGTATTGATGCTTCCGCCCGCGCTGTAGAGGGTAATATTGCCGGAATTGCCCGTTAAAGTTGAAGTATTCAGGTTTTCCGCTGCGATGTCCCCGGATGCTACCAGCGCGAGATCTCCGCCATTTGAAGTAATGGATGCTGCTTGAATGCTGTTTGCAGCGCCTAAAAAAACTGAACCTGCGATCGCGATATTGCCAACTTGAATGCTGGCAGGTGAAGAACTCGCGGGTGCTAGAGTGCTGTTTCCAGTGAGGGGAGTGGGTAGGTTGCCAGCCGTTAAAACCAACTGCGGTCGATCGCTAGATGCGGAAGTGATAGCGAGATCGCCGACTGCGATCGCGCCTTCGGCTTGCACTCCCAGAGAAGCGCCTGCGTAATTACCAAAAGAGACGTTTCCACCTGAGACGATCGTAGAACCGCCTGCACTTGCGAAGTTGCCGGGGCTACCTTGAAGTGTGGCAATTGAGAAATCGCTGCCAGCTCTGAAAAGCGCATCACCGGATACAGTACCGTTACTGGTAAGTGTGATGCGGCCGTCAGCGCTCAGTAAGCTTTGGGAGTGATTGCGCGCCTGGATGTCTATTTGGCGATCGCCCTGCACGGTTAGGTTTCCACCCACATCAGTAACAAAAGAGTTAGCCACGCTGTCGCGGATACGGACAATTTCCCCCGCTTGCAATTTCAAGTCACCAGTTGTTTGTAGTTGCCTGTTTACTAGAGTCAGGTTATGCGCGGCTGACACTGTAGCCGTTTGAGCAGACACTGCTAAATTTTGGTTCGCACCTGTTGCCTCAGTGTCGGCGATCGCCACATCGCCAGCTTCTATTTGCAAGTCTGAATTCGTTAGCTGTACGCTTCCGTCGCTGTTAACTGTAACGCCTGTAGCATTGCTGCTACCTCCTGTCAGCAGTTGGGACAGGGTGAGGGGATTCAACGGCACAGAAGCAGAACCTAGATTAGAAGAGGGGGAAATTTCTAAACTCAGCAGATGCCCTGCTTGAGAAATGCGGACTAAGTTTTCTCCGGGTACCGATGCGATCGCAATTTGCCCGGAAGGTGCTGACAAAGTACCGGGGCTGAAAACTGTTCCGCCTATTAAAGCTAGCGTTTGCCCGTTAGGTACGCGCAGTTGACCGAAATTTGCGATCGCCCCTGGCTGAGCTGTAGCAAAATTTAAAATGCTTGGCGTTCCTGTTAGCATAGCGTATTCATTAACGCCAACTGCCTGAAACCAATTGTTGCCAAATCCGATTCCGGTTGCTGTCGTTGCCAAGAATGAACCAGGCACGTTTAGTTGAGCGCTGGAACCAAAAACAATCCCCGCCGGATTCATCAGAAATAAGTTAGAATTACCGCCTATTACTTGAATTAAACCGTTAATATAAGAAGCATCGCCACCCACAACTCGCCCTAAAATATTGCGGATAGTGGGTTCAGAAATAAAGTTAACAATTTGACCGTCTTTGAGTCCAAACTGCTGAAAGCTATGAAAGAGATTAGTGCCGTCTTGTGAGCGCTGTCCCCCGTTAATGTTAAATTGATTGCCGGAGGCATTAACAGCAGTTCCTGTGCCATAGGGAGACGGAGTAATTGGCTGTCCTGTAGCAGCAGGTGAGAATAGTAAAAAACCTAAAGATACCACCCAAGTATAAGTCAAAAGTTGCTGTTGATATCTTTGAGTTATTCTTGTTGTAATCATTAGACTTCTCCCTGATTTTTTTGCTGAACACGCTTAAATTATAATAAAACTTTTTCCTCAAAAAACATGAGTGGAGTTTAAGCTAAGCACGTTAAAAAGTGCGCTCTTAGCTCAAATGGTAAACTTTTATAGAACCCATTTGAGATCTAAGCGGCTGCAAGCCTTATCAGCATCAGCCTAATAACAATAGTCCGGATAGTTTTTAGTTCCTAGTCTGAAACCCGTGATTTTTCCTTGGTAGTTCGATTGCCCACTCGCCTTGAAAGCCATATTATACGGTTGGTTATCAAACACTGTCCGAAGTCTTGTAATAAAACAAAGATTAACCTTGGCAGTCGCATCAACTAGAGTTCTCTAAAAATTACTGACGAGGATTTTGCAAGTATCTATCCAAGCATTTGCCCGTTCTCTTCCCCTACCTTGCCACAACCGGAAAAAACAAGGATTCGAGGATGATCCACTCTTCGTCTGTGAGGCTGGTAGAGTAGGGAATAACTGCTGGATAGGAATTTTGCAGTCACTTTACTTCAATACAGTAAAAAATGTCAAATGGGTTCTATAAAAGCGATCGCCCTTCCCACTCCCTCAAGCCCCTGAAGCGTACCTATCTCACAGGGAATCGCCCTTTTATCCAAAATCAAAATAAGTAGACAGACAAAAAATTAGTCCGCCTACTTAATCGCTAACTACAAATCACTCCCACTCGATCGTTCCCGGTGGCTTAGAAGTAATATCGTAAACCACCCGGTTCACCCCCTTAACCTCATTCACAATCCGGTTCGAGATCAGTTCCAACAAATCGTAAGGAACCCGCGCCCAGTCAGCCGTCATCCCGTCTTCACTCTTAATAAATCGCAAGACGATCGGGTAAGCATAAGTGCGCTGATCGCCCATCACGCCTACACTGCGAATCGGCAGCAAAACTGCAAAAGCTTGCCAAAGTTCACCGTACAAGCCGTGCCGGTTAATTTCTTGGCGAACAATGAAGTCAGCATCCCGCAAAATATTTAGTCTCTCTGCGGTAACTTCTCCTATAATCCGAATCGCCAATCCCGGGCCGGGGAAAGGTTGCCGGTTCACGATTTCTTCGGGAAGCCCGATCGACCGGCCGACTTTTCGCACTTCATCCTTAAACAATTTTCGCAGCGGTTCAATCAGCTTAAATCGCAAATCTTTCGGCAAACCGCCGACGTTGTGGTGGCTTTTAATTTTAACAGCAACTCGTTCGCCGCTTTTCGGGTCTGCATTAGTGTCAGCCGACTCAATCACATCAGGATAAAGAGTACCTTGTGCGAGGTAGTCAAAGGGGCCCAGACGCTTCGATTCTTCTTCAAATACGTTGATAAATTCGTGACCGATCCGCTTGCGTTTTACTTCAGGATCGGTAATCCCTTCAAGTTGAGCTAAAAAGCGTTCGCGAGCATTAACATACTCAACATCAATGTGGAATTGCTCTTTAAATAATTTTACCAACCGTTCTGGTTCATACTTCCGCATAAACCCTTGGTCGATAAACATACAGGTAAGTTGGTCGCCGATCGCCTTGTGCAGCAAGAAAGCCAAAGTAGAAGAATCTACACCACCGGATAGAGCCAGCAAAACTCGTTTATCCCCCACTTGCTCTCGAATTTCTCGAATCGATTCCTCCACAAAAGTAGCGGTCGTCCAAGTCGGTTCGCACTCGCAAATGTGGTAAACAAAATTGCGAATTAAAGCTATTCCCCCGATCGAGTGAACTACTTCTGGGTGAAACTGAACCCCGTACAAATTTTTCTCGTGGTGAGCAACAGCAGCACACGGAGTATTGTCAGTGTGAGCGAGGATCTCGAAACCAGGCGGCAGTTCAGTACACGAGTCTCCGTGGCTCATCCACATCGTGCTGCCCTCTTCGACATTTGTCAGCAAATCCGTAGGATCGTCAATAAATAGCGATGCCTTGCCGTATTCGGCTAATTTAGATCGCTCAACCGTGCCTCCGAGCTGCTTTACCATCAACTGCATCCCGTAACACACTCCCAACACCGGTATTCCCAAATTCCAAATTTCGGGGTCGCAGTGGGGTGCTTTTTCATCGTATACAGAACTCGGGCCTCCTGAAAGAATAATTCCTTTAGGATTGATAGCTTTTAACTGTTCTGCCGTAGTGCGGTAAGAAATAACTTCTGAATATACTTGAGTTTCGCGAATTCGACGAGCAATCAGTTCGGAATATTGCGAACCAAAGTCGAGAATCACGATGATCTGGCGATCGATCGGCCCCAGAGAAGAGTTTGTGAAGTCTGATTCAGTTTTTATTTGAGTAGTCACGGTTATTGCGTAATTGCTAAGTGCTAATTGGGCAGAAAGTAGGGGAGGTATTTGTCGCGGCTTCACTACCAAACTGAGGAAGGCCAGCAAGCATTAGTCGCTAGGAATAAATCTTATTTATACTAGATTGCAGTCAGCGCTCGTAGTCGATTAATAGGGTCGAGGGCAAGCAGAGATTTACTTAAATCCTTACCCTAATTAATTGAACTATGGCGTCAAAAACTGCGTCCCCAAGCAACCTAGTATAATTAAGGTCTAGGGACAAAGAATTATTACTTGTTAAATATTATCCCTGAGCGATGTTTTAAACAGAATTCAGGGATATTCACACTACATTAACAAATTTGGGTCAAAAATGTATCTCCTATATCACTTTTAACAATAATTTTGCGATCGCGCCCAAACATCACCGAGCCCACGGGGATGTGCAAGTTAGTGTGAGTAAAAATGCAATCCGATGAGCGCAAGTCTATTTGTCGGGCGATGTCGCCGTAAATTCGATCGACCCAATTGCTCCCACACTCGGCGTCCAAAGCCCGCAGTTGCCCCAGAGCCTCTTCGGCTGTCGCTGCGGCAAAAATTGCGGAACACGCATCGGCGGGCATTCCAGCCTTAGCACAGTAAGCTGTGAGAATTTCCCTGCGCCCGTCAGCGAGGTGGTGGTGAGTGTGAAAAATCCCCGCAGCCAATTTCATCAGTTTCCCGTGATAGCCAAACAGCAAAATTGACTGCACGCCCTGACATCCGGCTTCTACCAGCAGCGGGCCGAGCCAGTTAGCGGTTTTGACTAGCCTCTCAGGATTAATCCCCAGTTGTCGCGCTAAATCCAAGCCGTTTTCGCCGATGCAGAAAACCAAACAGTCAAACAGTTCGGCTTTTTGTTGCAGTTGTTCGCGGTAAACTTCCAACTGTCCAGGGGCACTCAGCGGTTGAGAAATGCCCGTTGTACCCAGCAGCGAAAGTCCTTCTACCACGCCGAAAGCTTCGTTAGAAGTGCGGGTGGCTAGTTGCCGCCCAGACGGCAGAATCAGGGTGACAGTAATTTTTTCGGACGGTGAGAGTTCTAGGCTCAGATTCGATCGCAACAGTCGCATTGCGTAATCATAAATTGCCGCTCCTCCACCTGCTTTATGATGTCCAATTCCCTCCCCGCCAACAATCTGTATTTGTTCCCCCTCTCCTTCTCTCCGCAATTCCACCATTGCCCAAACGGGGGTATTGCGAGTCAGATCGAGATTTTCCCCTGGATCGGAGCGAGTCACGGCTAAAGCGGTATCAGTTTTGAGTACAGACGCCTGTTCGATCGGAATTTCTGCCGTTATTTGCGGTTCCAGTAAATTTACTGATACGCTATCTAGAGAGTGAATACCCTCACGCAAGCACCGCAAAGCTGCAAGTGCGGCCGCACAGGCAAATACTGGCAGTGTATACCCGGATAAAGGTTGAGTTTTGGTCACGCTCAAATGCACAAATACGTAAATTTGCTGGCGATCGACATCACGCCTTAGCACTGATACCCCTCAAACATTTAAGTTTAATTCTAGGGTTTGCTATTATCTGCAGTTAGCGTAATTTTTGTCAACTATAATTTTGTCCTGTGAGTTGCCTGGAAGCAAGCAACACTTTTTTGATGTGTGTTAGCGAAGCCCTCGTAGAGGATTGCCAATAAGCCACTCCGAAGCTTTAGCGGCACCTGGGGGCGATTTTCACAAAAAACCCGGACTCTCGATCGCGAGCGCTGGCACGAACAAACGGATTCCACGAATTAGGTAGAAATAGTTAGCAGCTATACTCCGCAAGTCGATCGTCTTTCATTTTATAGATTTAGCTAGCCGTAAAGATTTGAGAACCCAGTGAACTCGCGCGAAATTTGCTTATGCCCTTGGGGGGCCTTGTTTGAGGCGGAATTCGAGCAATTTTTGGTAGGCGAAATGCTACGCTCGCTTCCTGGTTAAGCCCTAAAACCTACTTTTTTACACTTAGCATATTTATATCTCCCAACCGGTTGATGTCCTATAGATCGCAAGTCATTTATATTGATCGGAATTACCCGGACGTGCCAGTCCTACTTTTGAGCTAACCTCTTGGAGGTGGGGCTGGTTTTATCTAACCCTGTTACTTCAATTCTCCAATCTAAAATTTAAAATCTAAAATCTAAAATCGATTGACTATGTTTGAACCAGTTGCAGAGTTAAATGAACCTCTATCTCTTCAGGCTCCTGAAATACTAGACAATCAAATATCTCAGCTCGTTTTACCTCCACAAACTGATCTCAAAATTTCTAAACAAGAGGTTCGATCAACCCTGAAAGCCTCAACTCTAGACGGCGTTTTTGCGGCTGTCTTCGAGTCGGCGACTGGCGGCGTGCTGCTGAGCAACTTCTTGCTGCAACTCGGGGCTAGCAGCGTGGAAATAGGTATATTCTCGGCTATTCCGATGGTGGTAAATCTCCTGCAACCACTAGGAGCCTACATCGCAGACCGCACAACCAGCCGCCACTGGTACAACCTATTTGTATTCGGCGCGTCGCGGCTGCTGTGGCTGGTGCTGGCGGTGGTAATTGTTTGGGGTTCCCAGCACGCAGACCCCCACCAACTGCTGCAATGGACGCTGGTAACAGTCGTAGCAGCTAGCGTGCTGGCAGCTTTGGCCAATTCTAGCTGGTTCAGTTGGATGGCTGCTGTGGTTCCTCAGCGCTTGCGAGGACGCTATTTTGGCTTTCGCAACAGTGCTGTCAGCCTCATCACTTTGCTGGGAGTACCGTTGATGGGATTGGGAGTGTCAACTTGGGACGGCGGTCCAATTTTGGGCTACGGTATTGTTTTATTGGTGGGTGTTTGGGCGGGAATGATTAGTTTGGGGTGTCAATTCTTTATGGTTGATGTGAATCCCCACGTATACAAAAAAGATGCACAGAATGATCGACTTACAGAGAAAGAAGCAAAGAAAATAACAGATTTTGTACCTTCAGTGCTGAAAGATTCTAATTTTTTAATGTTTATTCTTTACTTCAGTGTGTGGACATTTGCTATTAATCTCAGCGCGCCTTTTTTTAATATCTACTTGCTGAAAGATTTAAGCTTGGATGTGAGTTTGGTAACGATTTACACCAGCTTAAGTTCCGGCGCCAATCTACTGCTGCTGATGTTTTGGGGTAAGTTGGCCGATCGCTGGGGAAATCGCCCTCTGCTAATTGCGGTGGGGCTGGTGGTGGCCCTAACGCCCTTGCTGTGGTTGGGTACGGGCAATTACCCGTTTGCCCTATGGGTGTGGCTGCCGCTGCTGCACTTGTTGGGGGGAACGACGTTAGGCGCGATCGGGCTGTGTACTAACAATATTCAAATGGAGATAGCGTCGATCAAGCAACCTTCAACTTATTTTGCGATCGCCGCAGCGGTTTCGGGATTAGCTGGGGCTTTGGGAACTACCGCCGGTGGCTTTCTTGCCGAACTTCCGGGCATGAGTTTGGGCTCACTGTTTGCCCTTTCGGCTGCTGTGCGGCTGGTAGGCTTGCTGCCTTTGCTGTTGGTGCGAGAACCTCGTAGCCAGTCCCTGCGGTCGATCGTCCCCACTTTGGGACGTTTCAATTTAAACCGCGACTAGGAATTTTTCGCACCAATTTACCGATCGAGAAACCAGAAAAGCCCACAGATTGTTAAAAACTTCAAGCACATCACACAAAACCTGAGAGTGCTTGAAACAAATTTTAATCCAAAACATAGTCCAAACCTGCTAGGTGTTCTGCCAATACGTCACCATTATCTTGCAGCCAACTGACAAATCGATAAGATATAGCTGTTCTAAAAACTGACCTGGCATAGCGTAAATGTGTTTAAATGTTTCTTAGCTAGGGCGTCGGAGCGCTACTTCTGTTAGGAGAATCGAGCATTTTTCCATAACCAAAGCTACTATTTCACGCTATGAATTTTTTACGTTTTAGGAAAAGCGAGCATTTTCCCAGAACCAAAGCTACTGTTTCACACTGTAAATATTTTACTTTAAGAAAAATAAATAAAATTAACATTTTAATACAGCCAGCTAGACTATAGGGTGTTTTGGGACTAATATCCTGAGAATCGAAATAGCTAAAGATTGCCCAACCCGATAACAATTTCGTCGAGCAAGAAATTAGGAGGGCTTGCCTGAAGCGACCCAAAAGGGGAACGGGGAATCTCAAGTAACCGATTAGCAATTACAGGTCGCTATCAAATTTTCAAATTCAAAGAGAGAATATAAAAATGACGAAGCCAGGGAAACGTCTGATAGTTTGCTGTGATGGAACTTGGAACAAACTAGATACTCAGTGCCCAACTAATGTGGTTAAGCTTGCCCAGGCCGTGAAACGGACAGCCAGTGACGGGGTTCCGCAGATCGTGTTTTATGACGAGGGAATTGGAGTAGATAGTAACAAGATTGTGGGCGGAGTCACTGGGCTGGGAATCGATAAAAATATCCAAGATGCCTATCGTTTTCTTTCTTTCAACTACGATCAGGGTGACGAAATCTATCTATTCGGGTTCAGTCGCGGTGCTTACACAGTCAGGAGTCTAGCGGGGATGATCTATTGCTCCGGTCTCCTATCCCGCCGTAACGTTACCATGGCATCACAAGCTTACGAGCTTTACCGTAAGCGAGAGATTTCACCAAAGCATCCGGAAGCAAAGAGTTTCCGCGAAAAGTACGGCAAAGATAAGGGCGATCGCGTCCCGATTACCTTGCTTGGTTGTTTCGACACCGTTGGAGCCCTTGGTATTCCTGTTGTACCCGCCTTCAGGAAGTTTGAGGGACAGCTCAAAGCAAGGTACAAATTCCACGACACCACTTTAAATAAGGATATTGAGAATGCGGTGCACGCCGTTGCGATCGACGAAATTCGCGAAGTCTTTGATGTTACCCTGATGAAGAAAAATCCTGATGCCCCGAACCAGAAGCTTCGTCAAGTTTGGTTTCCAGGCGAACATGGCTGCATCGGCGGTGGTACGCCAGCATACCGCGGGTTATCAGATGCTGTCTTGAAGTGGATGTTCGATCAAATCAGTGACCTTGAATTGAAGCTTGAATTCGAGCCAGAGGCCATTGAGGATATCAAGCCTGATTATAAGGTTCCCTTTCAAAACAATCCTGGGTTCTTCAAATTGGCAGGAATCAAGTGGCGCGAGGTGGGGGATACCCTTGAGGATCTTCATGAAAGCGCGATCGAGCGATTGAAAAAAAGCCAAGACTATCGGCCTAAAAATCTGCAAAAAATTCTCTCCAAAGTTATTGAAAATGTAGAAAAATGATCAAACTTTATCAAGCTCTCAGAACCGAACATAAGAAGACGATCTAATCTACAACAATCGAAAGGAAAAGCAATCATGACAAGAGATACATCTAGAGATGGATTGAGCAACAAAGCTTTAGCATATACGTTGACTCATTTCAAACCAATTTGGGATTTAGTTCAAAGTTACGAGCCTCTGAAACGTAAACTAAACAAATTTTTTCTCAATAGTATCATTTACAAACTTCCAACTCGCCCGCTTCCCTATAGCTTAATGGGCTTAGATCCCAAAATTCCAGGGACAGATATTCCCAAAAAAACTGATACCTACATCTCTTGGGATTCACTTACAGACAAGACTTATACTGGGCGACATTTACCTCCCGACCCAGAATTTAACAAAGAAGGGAATTTACCACCACTGGACAAATTAAAGACCTTATTCCAAAAAAGAGATGGAAAAACCATTTATTCGGAAAAATCGACTCTGCTCTTTCCCTATTGGGTGCAGTGGTTTACAGATAGTTTTCTGCGGATAGATCAGCAAAACCGCTTCAAAAATACCTCCAACCATCAGATTGATATGTGTAATGTTTACGGGTTGACCCGCAAACAAACAAATATGCTCAGAGCTTTCAAAGACGGTAAATTTAAAACCCAAAAACTCAAGCGCAAAGATGGCGTAGAAGAAGAGTATCCACTCTTTTATTATGCCGATCCTGAGCAGGGTATTATCGATCCTCAATTTGAAGGTCTTCATGCACCCCTTAATGATGAGAAAAGACAACCCCCCGAAAAGAAAGGCAAGCTATTTGCAATGGGAGTTGAACGGGCAAACGTCCAAATTGGCTATGTCATGCTCAACACTTTATGTATCAGAGAGCATAATCGAATTTGTGATGTTTTGTCCAAAAGCTATCCGGAATGGGACGATGAGAGGCTCTTCCAAACCGCGAGAAATATTCTCATGGTGATTGTTCTCAATATCATTATGGAAGAGTACATTTTCCACATTACGCCCTATAATTTTAGGTTTTTTGCCGATCCTGAAGCTTTTACCAAGGAAAGTTGGTATCGAGAAAATTGGATGGCGATTGAGTTTAGTTTTGTCTATCGCTGGCATAGTGCGATTCCGGAAACCTTTATCTATGACGGCCAAGAAAAATCCATGTACGATTCCCTTTGGAATAATCAGATGTTAATCGATAAAGGGTTGGGTGCATTGATGGAAGAAAGTTGTTCCCAACCAGGCACTAGAATTGGTTTGTTTAACACACCTGATTTTAAGATCGCAGGAACACCCTATACATTTATTGATGCTACCGAACTAGCATCTGTTAAACTCGGACGGCAGGCGCAGTTAGCCAGTTATAACGATTACCGCGAAATGTGTGGTTATCCCAGGGTGACTGATTTCAATCAAATTACGGGTGACGAATACGCTCAACAGAAATTAAAAGAGTTGTACGGTCATGTTGATAAGATTGAACTATTTGTCGGATTGTACGCTGAAGATGTCCGGAAAAATTCAGCAATTCCGCCTTTAGTAGCACGGATAATTGGCATTGATGCTTTCTCCCAAGCTTTAACTAATCCTTTGTTATCGCCTAAAGTCTTCAATAAGGAAACTTTTTCTGAGGTTGGTTGGGAAATTATCCAAAATACCAAAACAGTCTCTGATTTAGTGAATCGTAATGTTCCTCCAAGCGATCCAAAATACAAAGTCTCTTTCGATCTTTAAGTTGTAGCTGACAACTAAGACTCAAGGTAGTGGGGGGCGCAAACACACCTGCGCCCTCAAAAATGAGGAAGAAAAAGGCGATATTTTCGCAAGCCCTCGGCTACGGCAATTCGGAAGCAATTGCACCAGCAGCTATACTATTTAACAGAAGCAACGGTTTGTGTAGAACCTTTTTTATCGATTAACCGAAGGTTATTTATGAGCAAGAAGTTATTTACCGAATATCCCGAACAGGACGAACGCAAATACTACGATCTTTTGGTTGAGCAGGCCAAGCTTCGGATGGATAATCTTTACGGCAATAAGGAGCGGGCGCTGCGAGATACTCACGCCAAAACTCATGCCTGCGTTAAAGGAACTCTGGAAATTTTTGACTTTGATGAGGAAGCGATTAAACGGGAATTGGGCAAACGCGCTTCTTTAACTTCTTCGCAACTCAATGCTATTTCCCTTAAGCAAGGTTTGCTAGCAAAGCCCAAAGAATATCCTGTTTGGTTGCGATTTGCTAACGGTGCTACCAAAGTATACCCTGATTACCAAAAAGATTCGCGCTCAATTTCTGTGAAAGTGATGGGGGTGGAAGGGGAACGACTGGCGCAAAGCCACGAGTCAAAAACCCAGGACATCATTGTTCACAATTCAGAGATATTTGTGAGCCAAACAATCAAAGACTACTACGGCTTTTTTTCTGCTCTGGTTGAATCACCAGAGGCATTGAAAAAGTGGCTAATTCGACATCCCAGACACTTTCTAGCGGTGTCAACCCTTACGGGTAGCCGGACTCCGAAGAGTTTGCTAACAGCCAAATATTGGAGCGGTTCACCCTCTGCTTTGGGTCTCCATCCCGATTTCGATCCCTCCCAGCCTGGTCTAGTTCCTGTGGAATACCCTGCTGTAATTAAGTATGGGTTTACTCCGGTTTCATGCAAACCACCGCACGACATAATTCCAGAACAATCTCGACCGGGAATTCCTAAAATTCCCTTTGTCGATCGCGCTAAAGCCTTGGGTTTAGATCCCAATCAACCAGACAATTATTACCGGGACGATCTAATTCAAGCCTTGGCGAAACCTGATGCCCAATACTGTTGGGATTTTGGCATTCAGTTCCAAACCAGCTTAAAAATGCCGATCGACGATGGCATCAATGTCTGGAAGGAACAGGATTCACCCTTCTTGAGAGTAGGTCGTCTCACCGTCAAGCATCAGATTATTGATTATGAAAAACAATCTGATTTCAACGAAAACCTGAGATATTCTCCCTGGAACGGCTTAGCAGTTCATCGTCCAGTAGGTGCGATCAATCGGATACGCGGTGTTGTTTACCCCGTTGTAGCGAATTATCGCCTTCAAAAGCGAGGTCTTGTCCACCAAGAACCAACCGGAGAAGAAACATTTTAAAGGAAAAATTTGGGGGTCGGACATCATTTAATGCCCTCCGCGAGGTCTCGTCTGAGCAAATGGCAACTCAAGGAACTTAACAAGCGAAACCTTCAAAAAATCCCATCCCTTTTTAGGGGGTGGGAGTGTTGAAAATTATGAATTCTTAGTCCTCAGTCTTTAGTCCTCATTATTCAGTAGCAATTAATCAATAACTGGGTTCGTACCCAATTATTAATTATTCTGCTAGCAACCAACTGATGACTAATGACCAACGACTGATGACTAATAACTTAAGCTTGCCGCGAGTAGTATTCCACCACTAGCAGTTCGTTAATCTGTAGAGCAATCCACTCGCGTTCGATAACGCCGTTAACTTTGCCAACCAGTTTTTGCTTATCAAATTCCAAGTGATTCGGCAAGTGAGCCAAGCCTGGGTCTTTGAGATTAGCTTCTACCATTGTGCGCGAGCGCTCTCTATTTTTCACCGCAACCACATCACCAGGCTTGCACTGATAGCTGGCGATATTGACTTCACGGTCATTGACAGTTATGTGACCGTGATTTACCAATTGTCTAGCGGACGGAATGGTTGGAGCCATTCCCATCCGAAACACAGTATTGTCCAAGCGCATTTCCAAAAATTGCAGTAACACTTGACCTGTGGAGCCCGTGACACGGCGGGCTTTGCGGACGTAACGGAGCAGTTGGCGTTCCGTCACACCGTAATTGAAACGGAGTTTTTGCTTTTCTTGCAAGCGAACCGCATACTCAGAGAGCTTTTTGCGGTTTTGACCGTGCTGTCCAGGCGGATAATCTCGTCTGGGGGTTTTGCGGGTTAGACCCGGCAACTCTTTCAGGCGACGGACGATTCTCAATCGGGGGCCTCGATATCGAGACATTTATTTTCCTCTCTAATATCTGTATGCAATTTTATGCAGACTCTATATTATATGTTGGTAACGGTCAAAATTCAAATAAAGATCGATAAAAAAACGATCGACCGCAGCGCGAGCCATAATGTGAGGTAAATTCTGAAGGAAAAGCCGATCGATCGATCGCCCCAATCAGCCAAAAAAACTCACTACTCGATCTGCCATGCACAACCGCAATTTTTCCCGCACTTCTTCCCCAAAGCCAGCACCGACAGGCTCAAACCCTACCGCGCGCTGGATATTAGCTCTCGGCACGCAGCTAGCAGCACTAGGTTTGTTGGCAACAGCACTGCCAATCTCGCCAGCCTCAGCCATCACTATTAGAATCCCTCGCAATAGGAATCCCTATCGCGTCTGCGCTCTGGAACTAATCGAAGCCGGAGTGGGGGCAGAGGCAGCCGCCGGCGCTTGTGCTGACGCCCTCCGCCCCCGCGACATATCTAAATGCGCCCTCCAAATCAACCGCAAAACCAATATTTCTGGGGTCGAAGCGCTCTCTAGCTGTCGGCGGGTGAGGCGTCCCAATGAATTGGCTACTTGCGTAGTGAATATTAACGGCAAAACTCGAACTCAACCAGCGGCTCCCTTGGTAGTGCTCGATGGATGCCGCCGCAGTTTATTGCCACAACAGTTTGCTGAATGCGTAGTCGGTTTGAGCGGCAGGCTCGAATTTCCCACTGACAGGTTAATCGCCACTTGTCTTGACCCGAGGGGCAGCGTGAGCCAGTTGGACGGGCCTCCTGCACCTACCCCTCCTGTGGAGCTAATTCCACCGCCTGCGCCCCTCAATTAATCACTGTTAACAGTTGACGGTTGACAGTTGACGGTTGACTGTTAACTGTTGACTAATGACTAATGACTGATGACTAATGACTACTTTTTCCTAATCAAATGTCAGAAATTTTTGCTCAAATTACAGTCGAAGAATTAGCTCGCCAATTAGCAGAAACCAATGCTGAGAAATTGCAGCTTGTAGACGTGCGGGAACCTCACGAAATTGAACTCGCGGCGCTGCCGGGATTTGTAGCTTTTCCGTTGAGCGAGTTTGCCGAATGGTCTGGTGAAATTGACGCTAGACTCGATCGCGACAAAGAAACCCTAGTTCTGTGCCATCACGGAGTGCGATCGGCTCAAATGTGCCATTGGTTAACTGAGCGAGGATTTACCAACGTTAAAAATATTGTTGGCGGCATCGATGCTTACTCAATCGTGGTCGATCGAACCGTCCCCCGCTATTAACATCAAATCCAGTTCTTAACTATCGTTTTTTTAGAGTCCGCGCAGGCGGACTTTGTGTGTGTATAAATCGATTATATTCCCCCGGAATGAGCTAATTAACAGCAGCAAATCGAAAATTTAAAAGCGTACTCATAGTGATCCGATCGCGCCCCTGCCTTTTCGAGTCATAAAGAGCCTCATCAGCCGCCAGTAGCAGCGTTATTGCATCATTTTCCTCGCTCGGAACAACGCTGGCAATTCCCAAACTAATCGTTACCACAGAATTAGGCAGACCGTCAAGACTCTTCGGGTTAAAAACAATATTCAAATCTTTCACTTTCGCTCTAATTTGTTCGGCAACAACCACAGCCGCCGACGCATCAGTTTCAGGTAAAATCACAGCAAACTCCTCGCCACCGTAGCGAGCAGCTACATCAGCAGGACGCTGGAGCGATCGGCGAATTGTCTGAGCTACTAATCGCAAACAATCATCTCCTGCTTGATGTCCGTAGGTATCATTATATATTTTGAAATAATCGAGATCGCACAAAATTAAGGATATCGGAGAACCCTCGCGAGCCATGTGTTTCCATTCGGTTCGCAAGCAACTATCAAAATGCCGTCTGTTGCCAATTTGAGTAAGTTCATCCACATTCACCAAAGCTTGCAGCCTTTGATTTTCTTGCTGCAACTCCTCCAAAGCAACAGCCGACCACTTGTCCTCGCACAAATTTTGCCCTTGAAAATACAGCCGATATAATTCGCAAGACAAACTACAGCTATTTCCCTCTAATTTGACCAGTCCCATGCTGTCTAACTGATAAGCCATCAAAGGTTCGAGGTGAATGCTATTTTTAGCATCGACAACTTGTTGGAATGCGGAGGCGAGTTCGGGCTGCTGTTGAATGGCGATCGACTGATTTTGCAAGTAGTCGCTATAAATTCCGCTGTGAGTAGGAGCTGCTGTTAACAGTTCTGCCAACTCGGCTCGCCCCAGTTCCTCCCCAGGCTCATCCCGATCGACGGACAGGCGGTTTTGTTGCAAAATTGCCAAGTGATACAGCGCTAAATGCACTAAATAAGGATGCCCGCCTACCATGTTCATTAATTGCTGTATCGGATCGCGATCGCTCCAGCTTAGTCCGTATCTGCCCGCCAAATCTTGAACTTGTTCCGCAGTAAATTCAGAGAGTTTAATCGGCATTCCTACATTAAATGGAGATTGATTAACATTCAAATCAATATAAATTGCTGTTGAATGAATAACCACGGTGCGGAGTTTTTGCCAAGTTGGGCTACCGCGAGCTTGTTCGTACCAAAAACGGATCACAGACAGAAAATCTTGAGCAATATTGGTGCGTTCAAATACTCGATTTATTTCGTTGATCGCCAAGACAACAGGACTGTCAATTTGTGCGAGCAAATAGTTTTCAAAGTAAATAGTGCAGCTTACCTTGCTGCCCATATCTTCATCCCAGAATTCATCAATATTTGGTTCGAGTTTGAGTTGCCGAGAGACATTGACACAAAGCCAGCGCAAAAATTTATCTAAACTACCAAAAACCGCTGTGTCGGCTTGCTGAAAGTCTAAAGTTACTGTGCGGTATCCACGATCGACTGCCGCGTCAATTATCCGCAGCATCAGCGAACTTTTGCCCATTTTTTTAGGAGCTTTAATGCGAACGAGGCCTCCGGGTTTGCTAATTTCTGCACAGGCCAGGGCTTCGGCCCCTGAGCGCTCAATATAAAATGGAGAGTCAAGCGGTATCGGGCCGCCGGGAAAATCTAGGTCGGCAACTGTTTGGATCGAGTTTGGTGATTTTTGGAGTCCTGCCATAGTCCTTGCACAAGGCGATACCCTGACTGTATCTTACCTTTGTCAGGTTAGTAGGTAGACGAGCGGTGTCCAAGATCGATCGACAATCCTAAAAAATCTAAGTTTTTAGGGACTTCCCGGAACTGACTTTGCTATAGTAGTGTCACTTTACCCAGTCTCAAACCCTGCTTCAACACGGCTCTGCAGATCGACAAAAATTCGACGGTAGCCCAGACGCGATCATTCTTGGCCTTTACCGGAAAAATAACTCGTCGGTCGTCGAGGTCGCGCAGGAAGAGTCCCTATCTAAGGAGAAATAATCATTGTCACGCCGCTACCTGTTTACCTCTGAATCCGTCACTGAAGGCCATCCCGATAAAATCTGCGATCAAATTTCAGATACGATTTTAGATGCCTTACTGACTGAAGACCCTAAAAGCCGCGTCGCAGCCGAAGTTGTCGTCAACACCGGCTTAATGCTGCTGACGGGCGAAATTACGACTAAAGCTCAGGTAAATTACATAGAATTAGCCCGGAAAAAAATAGCCGATATTGGCTACATCCACGCTGACAACGGCTTTTCGGCCAATAGTTGCTCAGTGTTGGTGGCTCTTGATTCTCAGTCTCCCGATATTGCTCAAGGGGTAAACACAGCCCACGAAAGCCGGGAACAATCGAGTGAAGAGGAATTGGACGCCATCGGCGCTGGCGACCAAGGTTTGATGTTCGGTTTTGCTTGCAACGAAACGCCGGAAATGATGCCTCTGCCGATCAGTTTAGCGCACCGGATTTGCCGTCAACTGGCAGCAGTCCGCAAAACCGGTCAGTTATCTTACCTGCGTCCCGACGGCAAAAGCCAAGTTACAGTCATCTATGAGGACGGCAAACCTGTTGGCATAGATACGATTTTAATTTCTACGCAGCACACCGAAACGATCGGCGACATCACAGACACAGCGGCAGTTCAAGCCAAAATCAAAGAAGACCTTTGGACTGCTATCGTCCAACCCGTGTTTGCCGATATTAGCGTGAAGCCGGATGCAGAAACTCGCTTCCTTGTCAACCCCACCGGCAAATTTGTGGTCGGCGGGCCTCAAGGAGATTCGGGTTTGACGGGCCGCAAAATTATTGTGGATACCTACGGCGGCTATTCCCGCCACGGCGGCGGCGCTTTTTCTGGGAAAGACCCCACCAAGGTAGACCGCAGCGCGGCTTATGCTTGTCGCTACGTTGCTAAAAATATTGTAGCGGCTGGTTTAGCCGAAAAGTGCGAAGTGCAGTTGAGTTATGCGATCGGCGTTGCGCGGCCGGTTAGCATGATGATCGAAACTTTTGGCACTGGAAAAGTTGATGACGATCGCCTTTTAGAAGTTGTGAAGCAGCATTTTGAACTGCGTCCTGCGGGCATCATCCAGGCATTTAACTTGCAGAATTTGCCTGCTGAAAGAGGCGGTCGTTTCTATCAAGATGTGGCGGCTTACGGTCACTTCGGACGCACTGATTTAGATTTGCCTTGGGAGGAAACTGATAAGGCGGAACTTTTGAAAGAAGCTTTGAGCCAGAAGTTGTCTGGAGTAGCGGGATAGTACAATGTTGGGGTGCGCGCAGCGCACCTTATCCATAAATAATATAGGGTGCTACCAATGAATGTAGGGTGCGTACTTCGCACCTTATTCATAAATAATATTGGGTGTTTTGCTGCCCATCTTATCCATAAATAATACCGGGTTCTACCAATCAATAATAACGTAGCGGGTTCAGTACCCACCTTCAAAGAAAAAAAGAATAAATAAATGCGATTTTTCACACCTTTCCAATCAGCAATTCGCAGTTTTGCCTCTTCCCTCCAACAGCGGTTGGGGACGACTGGATTTTCTGCACCAAATCCTGCAACGCTGCCCAGTTCGTTTGCGACTAAAAATCCTGGTGGAATTCGCGGCGTTTGGATAACCACCACGGACTCCAAAGTTCTCACATCAAAAGAGCGAATTGCTGAGGCAATGGACTTTCTCGCCGATACGGGATTTAATACCATTTTTCCTATAATTTGGAGCCAGGGTTATACGGCTTATCCTTCTAAAATTATGCGAGAAAAATTTGGGGTGGAAATTGACTCGCGCTATCAAGGTCGCGACCCCTTAGCAGAAATATGTGTTGAGGCCAAGAGAGTTGGTTTAAAAGTAATTCCTTGTTTTGAATACGGATTTGTGAGTTCTTACAATCGCAAGGGCGGTCATTTGCTGGCGAAAAAACCTGAGTGGACCGCCCGTGATGCCAGCGGCAATTTACTTAAAAAAAATAACTTTGACTGGATGAATTCTCTTGACCCGGAAGTGCAAGACTTTGTGATGGGATTGATGCTGGAAGTTGCCAAGAATTATCCGGTAAACGGGGTTCAAGGAGACGATCGCATTGCGTTTCCGGTAGAAGGCGGTTACGACGAAAAAACGGTTAAACGCTATCGAGAAGAGTGCGGTAAAGCAGCACCGTCGGATTGTAAAGAGCAACATTGGGTGCAGTGGCGTGCTAATATTATTACTGAGTTTGTAGCTCGTTTACACCGAGAAGTGAAAGCTATTAATCCTGATTTGTTGCTATCGATGTCGCCGAGTCCTTATGACTGGGGACTGGTGGAATATTTGCAAGATTCTAAAGCTTGGGTTGACAAAAATTTGGTCGATCTCTTTCACCCGCAGTTTTATCGCCGCGATTTTAATGCTTACAAACAATTGGTCGATAAAATGATGTCGGGACAGCTTAGCGGGCAGCAAGTAAAGTGCGTGTCGCCCGGTATTTTGTTGACGAATCGAGGCAGCAAATATAGCATAACTCCCGAGCTGTTGTTGCAAGTAATTGCTTACAACCGCTCTCAGGGCATTCAAGGAGAAGTGATGTTTTTTTACGAAGGTTTGCGAGATAACGATAACGCTTTGGCTAAGGTTTTGAAAAAAGGGCCCTATGCTCGTTGAGAGATTGTCCCGCAATCAAGCTGTTTCCGGTTGGCTGCAGTCAACCGCGCCGATCGCTATTTCAAACCAAGTTGGTATAAAATAAGATGTTGCACCATTCTCAATAAGCTTTGATGAACAGGCAAGATGGCTGTTCCACAAAGGGTGAGTTTTCTTGTGGAACAGCTATCTTGCCTGTTGCTGACAATGGTGCAAGATGTGAGGATAAAATGATATAGCAGAGTTAGGCTATCTCAAAACCCAGCAAGGCCAAGCAGCAAGCGCTAGTAATTGTCAAGGTGATTGCCCAAACAAACCCAATAATTAATAATTGGGGAGTTGCAAAAATAGTGGAATAAGACATATTTTAGAAGTGGGTGCAAGCTTTTTTTTAGAAGTAGCGTTTTGTAGACACCATATTTTTTAAAGACAGTTTAAAAGAGCAATCTCAACCGCTCGCCAAAATATTAGGATAAATCAGTGAACTCAGCCGCAAGCCTCATCCAAGAGCTACCCGAGCTCAGCGATGCTCAATTCAATCAAAAATATTTGAAACAAAAACAAGGGATGCACACCTTGGCGACTATATTGCCGCAAGTAGAACAGCAAAGTCTGGCTTTGCGCGCAGTAAAATTAGCTCTAAAAGTAAATTTAAAACTCGGCTCGAAGCTAGCAGGAACGGTAAAGCCAGAATTTCAAACAGCCACCATAAAATTAATCGACAAAATCCCCGCTTCGCCGCTGCTCAAAATTCAACTGCTGGCCCTAACAAGTTCCGATCGGGCAATTCCGATGCTGGTGGTCGCATTGAACCACAAAGAAAGTGCCGTGCGCCTTGATGCGATTCGAGCGATCGGGAAAATCGCCTCCGAAGCTGCAGTAGTTGAATTAGCCCGATCGCTCGAATCCAAAGATTCCCAAATCCAAGCTTGGGCCGCTTGGGCTTTAGGAGAAATTGACTCGAAACCAGCAGCCGCAGCACTGCTCAAAGCCCTCAAACACCCAGAGTCTAGGGTGCGCGCCTGGGGTGTTTGGGCCTTGGGCAAAATTAACCCGAAAACAGCCGTCCCCGCGCTGCTCAACGCCCTCAAACACCAAGACTCCGAGGTGCGCTGGCGGGCGGCGGTCAACTGCGGGAAAATCGGCGTCTCTGAGGTAGTTCCCGGGCTGCTGAATGCCCTCAGAGACGAAAATCACATCGTCCGCGCTAGGGCGGCGGCGGCTTTGGGGAAAATCGGGGATTGTGAAGCAGTACCCGGCTTAATAGAATTGCTTCACGATGATCCCGACTCCTATGCAGTTTCTTTGAGGGCCGCCGAGGCCTTGGGACAAATCGGCACGGAAACGGCTGTGGCCGGGCTGGTGCAAGCCCTCAACCATGACGACTCAGACGTGCGCGGCAGTGCAGTTTCTGCCTTGGGGGAAATCAGCAGCGAGGTGGCTCTGGTGGCCGTAATCGGGTCGCTCTCGGATCGAGACATTTTCGTGCGTGGCAGGGCGGCGGTTGCCCTTGGGAACATCAATACAGAGGGAGATGCTAAATTGCCAAAAATGGTCGTCGCGGGGCTGGCGAGCGCAATTGGCGACAGCGAATCTTATGTGCGGTGGAGAGTTGCTGCTGCTTTGGGGGAAATTGGGACAGAGGAAGCTGTGGCAGGTTTGGTGCGGCTGCTGGGAGACGAAACTTCTGGAGTGCGCCAAAAGGCTGTTAAATCCCTTGGTCAAATTGGCTCAACGGCTGCTATTTTGGCTCTGGAAACAGCTTTAAATCGCGAATTTGCTGACGTTCGGGCGCTGGCTGCCCAATACTTGGCGGATGTCAGCACTCAGGCAGAAACAGTTGATTTAGATCCCTCAGTCTCGGCAGATTTCTCGAAGGAAAAACTGCCGGACATCCTGATAGCTTCGCAAGTAGAAGCCAGCCAATACATTGTTGAACGCCCTGCGCGACGCGAGATTAAATACCTGATCTCGATCGGCAGTCCGGGTGTGCCCGAACCCAAAACTTTCGATCAAATCCCAAACCGAATGTGCCTGGAGTTTAACGACCTCGACACCCCCGTTGACGACCCCGATCAAATCTTGCCTACCCTTGAGGATGTACGGAAAATTATTGACTTCGCCCTCAAAATGTCGTCGCAGGGAGGCAGTTTGCTCATCTGCTGCCAAAGTGGGATCAGCCGTTCAACGGCCACAGCTTTGACTGTTTGTGCTGCGCTGTTGGGTCGCGGCAAAGAACGGGAAGCTTGGGCGGTTGTGCTCGCCGCCAGACCCCAAGCCAAGCCGAATCGCTGGATGGTACACTTGGCCGATGAAGCTTTGGGTAGAGACGGTAAGCTAGCACTGGCGATCGAATCGACCACCGCAACTCCAGAACTCGCAATCGCCAACAGTTGACTCGCAGAAACTGGGTTTCTTTTCGCAAGCGCTACAGTTATACTCAACTAACGACACTTCACCTCAGACTTGTCTGTGCGGGGCAACGATGCCAAAAGTCGATCGCCAGGGTGCAAAAGTTCGATCGGCTGCTGCATTTGTGACATTCTGTGCTAAGAAGTTGTCGGATGCTCAACAAAAACCGTCAAGCAATCGTCGCATTGCTGGCAGCCAAAGTCTAAAGCGAAGGAATCGGGTGCATTGTCAACAGACAATATCAGCTTTGGGCTACTCACAGGCAAAACAGGTCAGAGAGAATTTTCTGCCTGCAGAATTCCATGCTTGGATAAAATTTTCTTTATTTTGCCTGCTACAGACTTTTACAAGCCGAAAAAGTAATTTGACAACAGCCATCAACAGCCTAATTATCTATTAGACATCCACCGAATTTAAGTTTCTCCTCTGAATCGACAAGAGTTTCAGATCCTTTTTCGCAGATGTCTACTGGAAAATAGACAAGATTTCCCGTTTGGAAAACTTAACAGGGTGGTAGATTTCAACAGAATACAGGGGTTGCATATGTCAAAAATTAACTTGCTAAAAAAAACAGGGAACGAAGCAAGTTTATCGGTTGCCGTTTCGGAATACCAGGGCGAGTTCAATCCAGAAGAACCATTTAACCCGCAGAAAGAACCTGTGGCAACGCGAAAGGTAAACCCAAAAAATAGCAAAGTAGGTAAACTGATGCCGCTCTTTATTTCTGAACAAGTCGCTTCTATAGAAACCCCACATAAGAAAATCCCCAGCCAGGATTTTGTAGAAACATCATGCTTAAAACTCCGCAAAATGTTGCCATCTAAAATTGGCGGTTGGTCCATCCATAAAAAAATTGGCGGCGGGTATTTCCTGGCAATAGGAATCGGATTCATTGGCTCCCTGAGCGGGCTGGTGATTGCCGATTACTATCAAGGACAAGGGTTAGAACAATTCAATGACGCTCACCTACAAGCGCAATTGCTGGGCAATTTTAAAGATGCAGCGCTGGCGGCACAATTGCAGGGAGCGCAGCTAGATTCTTTTGTAGATAATCCTGCCAAGCTGGGATTGAAAGAAGAGCAGTTTGTCAAGAGTATTGTTCAGGCAAAAGAGCTGCGGTTACGCATAGAGAAGTTTGCCGACAGCCAACCTGCTTGGCTGGCAGTAAAGCCGGAAGTTCTCAAAAGTTTACTGCAAGATTGCACCGAAGATTTAGAATCCTACGCCGATACTCTCAAGCCAACTTTGCAGGAAATCCAGCAATCGCAACTGTCACCTGGGGAGATAGAGTCGGCCAGAAAAATTTTGGCGACAGTAAGCGGAGAAGGTGTAAAGCAGCTTAACAGCAGCCTTGAGGAATTGAGCAAAATCCTCGATATTGCCCAGCAGCAAGAGGGGCAAGGCGGTGAAGTGATGGAGGAGGCTCAAGGAATGGAAAAAGCCATAATTATTATTAGTATGCTGCTGTCGGTAGTGGTGGCTGGAATTGTTGCTGACCGTACCAGTCGGGCGATCGCCAAACCAGTGGTGAGCGTCACTCAGATTGCCGAACAAGTGGCCGCCGAGTCGAATTTTGATTTGCGAGCCCCCGTCACTGGACAAGACGAGATAGGCTCGTTAGCTGTGTCTCTCAATCACCTGATCGAGCGAGTTTCCCAACATACAAAAGAATTGAAACAAGCTAAGGAAGCCGCCGTCACCGCTAACACTGCTAAAAGCCAGTTTTTAGCCAATATGAGCCACGAGTTGCGTACTCCTTTAAATGCGATTATCGGCTACAGTCAACTACTTTCAGAAGATGCCCAAGATGCGGGATTTGATGAGTTTGTACCCGACTTGGACAAGATTCAGACGGCGGGTACGCACCTGCTATCTTTGATTAATGATATCCTCGATTTTTCAAAAATTGAAGCGGGGGGTATGAAACTCGAAATCCAGGAGTTTGACATCGAATCTCTGGTTGACAATGTTGCGTGTGCCGCGAAACCGTGGGTAGAGAAAAATGGCAATGTTTTAGAAATAGAGTGCGATCGAACTGCAGGTATCATGCACGCAGATTTCAAGAAAGTGCGGCAGGTTTTGATGCACTTGCTGAGTAATGCTGCTAAGTTCACCAAAAACGGCAGGGTTAAACTGAGTGTCAGGCGCATTGAAGGCAGTGGCAAATTGAATACAGCAGATCGATCGGCGATTGACGATTCAATGCCTGCCGATGAAACTCCTCCTGCGGCGATCGCTTGTCCCCTGCTGAATGTTGAAGAGTCGGATTGGATTTGCTTATCGGTTAAGGATACCGGAATTGGAATGTCGGAAGAACAACAGCACAAATTGTTTGAAGCTTTTGTGCAAGCTGACTGTTCAACAACGCGACCTTACGACGGCGCCGGATTGGGGCTGACACTCAGTCGCCACTACTGTCAGATGATGGGTGGGGAGATTTTGGTAGAAAGCGAAGAGGGAAAAGGGTCTATTTTCACTGTGCGGATACCCGCAGGAAATGGGTAATGTGATGTTTGGGCGAGAGATTTAGGGGGTAGGCAGAGGGGCGAAAATTTATGTTTCAAACCTCTGGCGGTATGTCCCAATGCTTTAGTCTGGCTAGTGGGGGCGATCGCACTCTATTAATTCTAATTGGTTATTTTACCAATCCAAACAGCACAAACCACTGGCTCCTGAACTCCAACCTAAATCGATTCTAATAAATTTCATTTAGTATTATTGAACCGCGAAGACGCGAAGGAAGAATCAGGAAGAATCAGGAAGAAGTAGATAATCTTCTACGGGGAAAAGAGTAAAAGATCGAGCGCACAAACTGCACTCAACTTTTATCTTGTTTCTCATCGGATGGTGGGGACTGTTTTTGCATTTGTTTTTGACGTTCCCTTACAGCTTGTTCCAAAATGAATGCTGACAAGCCGCTGATTGAACGGCGTTCCTCATTTGCCCACTCTTGAAGTAGGTCATAGATTCCTTCTCCTATCGAGGTTGATATGCGTTTAGACATTAGAGGTTAATTGTTTCTTATTTAAGCCGATCGTCATTGTCCAGTATTTTAGACAATCTTGTCGATAATGCAGCAGTGTGTTGCATTATGCTGCATTGTGCGCTATATTCTTAGAGAGTCAAAAGCCAGCGCTGAACTTTTGCAGGGCCCGCGCTGGCTGAGGGTTCCCCAAATACAAGGAGACAATCCACATAAAAGGAGACTATTACTATGGTAAAGCCTGTGAGCGACGGCAGCGAATATAACCGCGGCTATCAACAAGCTTTGAATGATTTTGGCATCACGCAACTGCTGTCGGGTATTCGCAGCTACTCTGATGAGGACTTTGATGCCGATCGCGCGCGCATGACTGGGCCAGAGATCGAAAGCTTTGCGGTGTTTCTGATTCTGCGCGTCGGGGCGAATCTCAAAGGTAGTACGATCGCCCGCTACGTCAACACTCTCAGAAAAGCAAATTCTCCGACGATCGCCGATCGCCCCGCGATCGAACTCAACTCAAACCCGATCTCGAAAACACCTGAAAAGTCAAAGCAGGGCGATCGCAATTCTTGGGCGATCGTCCGCATTTTACCGAATGCGGAGCACTATACGATTGCGCGTTTTGTCAACCGCCAAGATGCGGACGATCGGCGGAGGGCTTTGTGTCGGTTTATTCCAGGAGGTGTGTTTGAAGTTGTGTGCGATCGTACCTAACAAATAAACACAAATCCCATCTTTTTAAGGGGAACTTTGTATCTCTCACTTGTTGTTAAGTTTTGATCCCCCTAAATCCCCCTTAAGAAGGGGGACTTTGAATGCTCTTGTCCCCCCCTTATTAAGGGGGGTTAGGGGGGATCGAGATTATTTTGGTATGCAATAAACCCGCCCCAAATTTATTTAGACGGTTGAGAAGCTTCGGGACTTACAATTAACAATTGATCGCCGGATTGACTTTGTTGAATAGCCATCACTGGCGGGCGAGCTTTAGGGTCTTTTTGCTGTTCTTTTGTTAAAGCCGGAAACAGATAAATCCAGTTTCCTCTCTCCAAAAGCAACCGCCAAACTCTAGGTTCTTTGGGATTATTGATATCAGTATAATCTCTTTTGCTCAAATCTGCAAATAAACCTGCATCGCCGATCGCCTTAAATCCTTTGGGGTCTAGTCGGAGTGTTGGATCGTCGAGTTTTCTGCCTAAAGCAATGTTGTCTTGTTTGGCGATTAAGGCAACGGCGGGTAAAGACGAATTTTCCCCGGCATCGCGTCGGGCATCGGCAATACCTTGGTGGTATGCTGACCAAAACAACACTAGCAATACCCAACCGACGATGATAATTTCGTCAACGAGCGATCGCAATAATTTGATTGAGTTATATCTATTGAGATTAAATCGCTGCCAAGATTTCAGGAAGCGATGAAGCAACCCTAATCTTCTTCTGCGAGCAGAGAAACGCCAACGTCTAGCTCTTAGATTAATTTTAGCAGCCACTGTCTTGTTTATACTATTAACCAGCCACAAACTGAGGTAAATGGCGACGGCTGTCAGCAGAAGTGCGATCGCACTTCTGAGTATTGTCCAGCCATCGCCTAAAAATACCTGAAGCGGTACTAGGAAAAACGATTCTACAGGTAAATCGAGGGTAGTTACATTTAGCTGAAAGCAGTAAAAATAAGACCAGCGATAAATCCAGCCGGTGAAAAACAAAGCGGCACTGAGTAAGCCAACTACACTGGCAAAGTTGCCTAAAATATTCGATTCGGGAGTAGGTTGGGGAGAAGCTGTCACGGAATCACCTTCAAGGGATGTGGAGTACAATTTTATGACATTAGCAGGGGTAATGCTTATCCTTGAAGGGGGTCTAGGGGACGATGAAACGCAAAACACTTTCATTTCTAGTTGTAGCACTTTTTACGGTAACAGCGGGTATGGCAGCACAAGTTAATGCGGCCAGTCAGGAAGTCCAGAAACAGAATTTGCGATCGGTACAAGCACAGGCTAACGCTAGGGGGCCGATACCCGTAGCGTTGCCGACGCAAGCGGAAATTGTGATGAAAGGGGGCGGAAAAAGAGACGGTCGAGTTGTGCAGATTGATGATAAAACGCAAAAAGTATTGATACAGGCAGGACAGGGAAAGCTATCTATCCCCTTGGGTCAAATTGATAAAATCTTGTTTCCCGAAAGTGCGAAGGCTTATTACATTAATGGGGGGCCCATTCTTCGGGGCGATCGCACTCCAGCGAAAGGCCGTCGAGAGACTTGGCGCGGTATTCCCATGAACGCTTTTCGCTTGCTAGATCCGAATCAAGGTCAAGCGGAGGTGAAGCTAGAGTCTGTTCTTTCTCTTGACAAGTTGGACAGTATCATGTCAGTTATGGTTGGAGATGGGAAAAATAAACCACAATTTGTCGTCGATGAAATGCAGTTTGATGTGCAGAAAAAGACCATGACAATTGTAGCGACTCCCTATTGAGTCCGTCGGGAGGTCAGAAACCGGGTTTTTTTACGATAATATTTCGTGCAGCCCGCAGATTCGGTAAAAAACCCGGTTTCTTTGGTGGGAGTGTGTAAGTTCTGTCCGCCGTTGTTTAGCTGCGTTCGCGATTTAATTTCAATATCTGACGGTGTTGACGAATCATTAGAAGATTGCAAGGATTAAAAGATTCTGGGTTTGATTCCTATCCTATTAATCGAATTGGGTAAATTAGAAAAATAATGATGAAACGATTTATCAGCAGTGTTTTGGTTTTAGGTGTGTGTCTGACTCCTCTGACTGTGCCGCTGATGGTTCAACCGAGTTGGGGGCAAAGTCGAGATTCACAGATTGAAGAACTACAGAGACTTATACAGCAATCAAAGCAACAGCAACAGCAAGGACAATCCAGACCGGCAATAAAAACATGGCAGCAGGTTCTAACCATTGCCAGACAATTGAAAGAGAGAAAAAATGAAGCATTAGCACTCCATGAAATTGGTTTTAATTACGAGAGAATCGGACAGCCACAAGAGGCTTTGAAATATTACAAGGAAGGGCTTGTCATTTATAAAGAACTCCGCGAGCGTTCGGGAGAAGCAACTACTTTGAGTAATATGGGTGTAGTCTACAGCAAGATTTCCCAGTTGCAAGAAGCTTTGAAATACTATAACCAAGCTTTACCAATTAGGCTGGAAGTACAAGATCGCGAAGGAGAAGCTATAACTTTAAATAATATTGGTGTAGTCTATAACAGTCTCGGAGACCCGGAAGAAGCTTTGAAATACTATAACCAAGCTTTACCAATTCTGCAGGAAGCGGGCAATCGCGCCCAGGAAGCTTATACTTTGAATAATATCGGTGCAGCCTATGATGACCTCAGAGATCCACAAAAGGCATTGAAATACTATAACGAAGCTTTACCAATTATGCGAGAAGTAGGAAATCGCGCAGGGGAAGCTACTACTTTGAATAATATCGGTGTAGTTTACAACAATATGTCCGAGTCGCAAAAGGCATTGAAATACTATGACCAAGCTTTATTAATTAGCCTGCAAGTGGGCGATCGCGCGGGGGAAGCTACTACTTTGAATAATATTGGTGCAGTATACCTCAGAATTGGACAACAACAAAAGGCATTGAAATACTTCAACCAAGCTTTACCAATTAGGCGGGAAGTGGGCGATCGTGCAGGGGAAGCTGTTACTTTGAGTAATATTGGCGCAGCCTACCAAGATACGAAGCAACCAACTCAAGCGATCGAATATAGGGAGCAATCGCTCAAAATTACTTTAGAAATACGAAGTGGTTTACAGCGAGAAAATCGGCACAAGTTTCTACAGGCTAACGACGGAACAGCGATCGCCCTCACATCCCTCCTCATCGACCAAAACCAAGCCGATCGCGCTTTTCAATGGGTCAACATCGCCACCACCGCCGATCTCGCCGACTATACCCGCTTAATTGACGCCAAAGTTGCCAACCCCGAAGCACAAAAAGCTATTGACGAGTGGAATCAAAAAAATCAACAACTCCAATTCCTCCGTCGCCAACTCGAAGACAACTTCTCAGACAATCTCGCCCGACAAATGCGGGAATTAGAAGCAGAAGTCAACAGCGAAGCAGAAGAAATCCGCCGCCAATTCCCAGAAGTCGCCGAACTCTTTGAAACCACACCCAAAGACATCGCCCAACTCAAAGCCAGTATCGCACCAGATATCGTTGTCATTCAACCCGTGTTGCTCACAAATGTCAGAAAGGTTCCCAACACCGTCGCCCTATTTGTCTTGACAAAAGACAGTCTAAGTGTTAAAAAAATTGCCATCGACCCCGCAGAATTTGACAAACTCCTTACCGAACACCGCGAAGAAATATCAAACTATCTCAACTCAGATTACAGAGAAACTGGCGGCAAACTATACGACATCATAATTCGCCCACTCGCAGACCAAATACAGGCATTATCTCCCAAACAATTGAGCATCATCGCCACAGGAAAATTGCGTTACATCCCCTTTGAAACCCTTTGGGACAAGAAAAATCGCCAATTCCTCATCCAGAAATATCCCGTCAACTATCTCACCCGCATTTCCACAAGGTCAATTCCCAATTCTACTTTACAAGGCGGAGTCTTAGCATTAGGAAATCCCATCCCCCGTCTGCCCCAAAATCTACCCGGTACAGAAGAAGAAGTTAGAAATATCGCTCAATTATTCCCCGGAAGTTCCGCCTATATCGGCAATACCGCCACCCTCGACCAATTCAAAACTCAAGCACCTCGCTTTCCTTTTTTACACCTAGCAACTCACGGCTGTTTCCAACGGGGAGGCTGTCAACAATTGGGCATGGAGGAAAATACACTGCTATTTGCTGACAGCCAATTCAATATTCGCGATGCCGCGTTATTAGGATTGCAAAACACCAGACTCCTCACCTTAAGCGCGTGTCAAACTGCTATGCAAGCAAATTCTAACGGTGAAGAAATATCGGGAGTTGCATATATATTTGAGCGTGCGGGCGCACAAGCGGTGATGGCGAGTTTGTGGAGTGTTGATGATTCCGCTACTAAAGATTTGATGGTTCAATTTTATCAAAATATCAATAAAGGGATGAGTAAAAATGAAGCTTTGCGGCAAGCTAAGTTGAGTCAAATCCAGCGGCATCCGTTTTATTGGTCGCCGTTTATTTTAATTGGCGATGCGCGGTAGAATGGGTAGTATATTGTTGTCAACAACCAGGTCAAATCCGCACTCCGGCGGGGATTAAAACCGATCCCCCCTAGCCCCCCTTAAGAAGGGGGGGACAAGAGCATTCAAAGTTTCCTTTCTTAAGGGATAAGATCATTCAAAGTCGCCTTTCTTAAGGGGGATTTAGGGGGATCTAGACTCCGATAAAAACGAGAGATACAGAATAAAGACTGTTGTCTTGCGATCGCACATTTCCAACTAAACTCTCCCCCACAAAGCCAAGCCGCCGCCTCTTCCCCTAGCCGCAATTATCCCATCTTCTACCAGAAAATATGCAAAAAATGCTTGCTTTCCCACACTCAAACTAAAAAATTCCGCCTCCCGCGCTTCACCGCCGCGAATAAATCCTTGATACACAGTTTTTCCCAACAATTTCACCGCTATTCTGGTAAAATCAAAAGCTAAAATATTGTTAGGCAAAAACTTAGTCGGCCCGGAAAGAGTGAGTACGATCGCCCCAACTTGCACCGAATTCTCCACCCTGCCGGTTTCGCTATTCTCTTCCCCTTCAGCAACAGGTTGGGCCGAATAAGCAATTTGAATTTTCGCAATCCACTCAGGGATGTAACGTCCCGCGCCCAACACAATTCCCGCTTTTTGTCGAGTCTTTTTCGTGCCGGTGATAAAGCAGAGTTGCCAGTTGCCGATTAATTGCTCGAAAGAATAGCGAGTTTTGGTTTTTTTCGCGCTTTTCTCAGCTTCTAGGAGGGCAATAACTACGGCGTTGGAAGATGGTTTAGAATTAGATTTAGCTGCTTGTTCTAGAATAGATATATTTTCCATTTAATATACAAACCAGTTTTATTGTTGGTAACAGAGATAATATTAGCTGATGTAGCGGAGAAAAACATGGTTGCGATCGCCCCCACAGACACAGAAATCATCGTCATCGGCAGCGGGATAGGCGGATTGACTTGCGCTGCAATGCTCGCCCGCTATGGCTTTGACGTTGTAGTTTGCGAAAGCCATTCGATCGCGGGCGGGGCTGCACACGGTTTTGAACGCGACGGATTTAGCTTCGACTCCGGGCCCTCGCTGTACTCAGGATTATCCTACAGCCCGTCTGCGAATCCCCTGCGGCAAGTTTTGGATGCGATCGGCGAAAAACTCCCCTGCATCACCTACGATACCTGGGGTTGCTGTTTGCCAGAAGGCGATTTCGACACATCCGTCGGTGCGAGTCAATTTGCCGAAGTGCTCGCACAACTGCGCGGCGCGGCAGCAGTCGCCGAATGGCGGCAACTCCAGCGCATCATGGAGCCCTACGCCAAAGCTGCCACAGCCTTGCCCTCCCTCGCTTTGCGCTTCGATTTGGGCAGTATTTTTACCCTCGGTCAATTTGCGCCGGCTTTCCTGCAAAGTGCTGGCGACGCGATCGCACTTGCAGGCCCTTTCAGCAAAATAATGGACAAAAATGTCAAAGATCCGTTTGTCCGAAATTGGCTGAATTTGTTGTGTTTCCTGCTGTCTGGACTTCCCGCCGACGGAACGATCGCAGCCGAAGTCGCTTTCATGTTCGCCGACTGGTATCGCCCGAATGCAGTTTTGGACTATCCGATCGGCGGTAGTGCAGCTTTGGTAAATGCCCTGGTACGCGGTTTAGAGCGCCACGGAGGGCAGTTGCTGCTAAATTCCCACGTTGCAGAAGTTTTGGTCGAAAACAACCGGGCTGCCGGCGTGCGGCTGCGATCGGGCAAAATTATTCGATCGCACAAAGCCGTCGTCTCCAACGCTTCCGTTTGGGATACGCTGAAACTGTTGCCTGAAACCTCTGTCCCGCAAAGGTTTCGGCAACAGCGGCAGGCGACGCCCGAGTGCGACAGCTTCATGCACCTGCATCTGGGAATTGATGCAGCCGGAGTGCGATCGGACTTGGCTTGTCACTACATCTTCGTGAAAGACTGGGAAATGGGCGTTACAGCCCCTCAGAACGTCGTTCTCGTCTCGATTCCCTCCCTCCTCGACCCCCACCTCGCGCCTCCGGGAAAGCACGTCATTCACGCATATACCCCCGGAAACGAGCCTTACGATTTGTGGCAAAAGCTCGTGAAGCGAAGCTATCCCGTAGGGAATCGCACCAGCCAAGGGTACAAGCTGCAAAAACAAGCGCGCGCCGAGGTAATGTGGGAAGCCTTAGAGAGAATTATCCCCGATATTCGATCGCGCGCCGAAGTCACCTTAGTTGGGACACCCCTCACCCACGAACGGTTTTTGCGCCGCCATCGCGGTTCCTACGGGCCCGGAATTCGGGCGGGTAGTGGCTTGTTTCCCGGGCCGAGAACACCTTTAGCGGGGCTGTTTTGCTGCGGAGATTCGACATTTCCGGGAATTGGTTTGCCCGCGGTTGCTGCTAGCGGTGCGATCGCCGCCAATACGATCGCACCTTTGTACAAACATTTGGAATTGATTCGAGAAGTTCTTAGTTAGTTGTTATTAAACATCTCCCATAATTATTGTGGAACAGGCACCGTGGCTGTTCAAAACCTGCTTTTTAGGAGATGTCTATTAGTTATTTGTTATTTGTTAACGGAATTATGGAAGAGCTTTCCTAGCGAAGGACGCCAAGCAAAAGTAAACAATAATTCTATAGAGTTAGTAAAATGTGACCGATATCTGTCAGCATAGAAATAGATAGTTCGATCGCCCTGAGAATACCGTGCAACCCGTAGACTTTACAACTTTAACCGCCACTTGCAGCGAACTGCGAGCCCAATGGCTGCCAGCGCGCTTAGAACAAGTCTACCAGCGCGATCGCTTCACCGTGTCCCTGGCCCTCCGCACCATGAAAGGGCGCGGCTGGATTGACCTTTCCTGGCATCCTGTGGCTGCCCGCATCTGCGTCGGCGACCCCCCGCCCCGCATTCCCGACACCTTCACCTTCAGCGAACAACTGCGGCACCAACTCAGCGGTTTAGCCTTAGTTTCCATCGCCCCTGTTTCATCCTGGGAAAGAGTCATCGACTTGCAATTCGCCAAACGCCCCGGAGAACCTGCCCTCTGGCATCTCTACGCCGAAATCATGGGCAAGTACAGCAACGTCATCCTCACCGCCCAAGACAACCTCGTTGTCACCTGCGCCCACCAAGTCAGCGCCAAACAGTCCACCGTCCGTCCAATCCAAACCGGGCAACCCTACGAAATGCCCCCGTCTTTGACCGATGCAGTGCCGAGTCTGAGCGAATCTCAAAACCGCTGGCAATCACGAATTAGCCTGGTTCCTGGGCAATTAAAGGGCAATATGTTGAAGAATTACCGAGGGATGAGTAAAGCCTTAGTTTTGTCAATGATTCGATCGGCTTCCTTAGACCCCGAACAATCCACCGACAGCCTCAATCCCGACCAATGGCAGCAACTATTCCAGCGCTGGCTATACTGGCTGCAATGCCTAGAAAACTCTAAATTTCACCCGAGTTTTACCCCCGAAGGCTACACCGTAATCGATTGGCCCGCACCAGAAAATGTAGGGGCGGTGTCGTGCCCGCCCTCTGATTCTTCCTTCCTGACATCCGTTAAATCCGTTACAGAATCCGTTGCCGAACTTCCTTCTTCCGTTCAAGAATTACTTAACAGCTACTACACAGGCGAAATCAATCAAGAAGTATTCGCCCAACTGCGGCATCAGCTTACCCAAAAACTCAACAACGTCCTAGCCAAACTGCGCCTCAAAGCCAACACATTTAAAGAACGCTTGCAGCAATCAGCAGACGCCGACACCCACAAATCCCAAGCAGATTTGCTGATGGCAAATTTGCAGCATTGGGAACCGGGAATGAAATCGATTTCTCTCCCCGACTTTGAAACCGAGAAACCAGTTATCATTGCCCTAAACCCGGAAAAAAACGCCGTTCAAAACGCTCAAGCCCTCTACAAAAAACACCAAAAACTTAAAAGAGCCCGCATTGCAGTAGAACCTTTGTTAGCCGCCGTACAGGAAGAAATCGACTATTTAGAACAAGTTGAAGTCGCACTTTCAGTATTGGAAACCTACCGCAACACCCAAGATTTGCAAACCCTCGCCGAAATCCGCGAAGAACTGATCCAGCAAAAATATCTAGACGTACCAGACTACCGCAGTACCGACAAAAATGCTGCGATCGAATTTCACCGCTACCAAACCCCCAGCGGCTTTGAATTATTAATCGGGCGCAACAACCGCCAAAACGACCAACTCACTTTTCGCACCGCCAACGACTACGACTTGTGGTTCCACACCTTAGAGATTCCCGGAAGCCACGCTTTGCTGCGTCTCAAACCCGGTACTGTGGCTGAAGAAACCGATTTGCAATTTGCCGCCGACATGACTGCTTACTACAGTCGCGCCCGCCACAGCGAACAAGTCCCCGTGGTTTATACAGAACCGAAATATGTATACAAGCCGAAAGGTGCTAAACCTGGTATGGTTGTATACAAGCAGGAGCGAATTGTCTGGGGTAGACCGCAGCAAGCTCCTGCTTAATTTATACAAAGTGAGCGAGAATGGTCGATCGCCACTCGAAACCTCGTTTTTACCCAAAATAACCGGTTTGCAACCGATAAACCTACGCAGGAACCGGGTTTTTGAACCCAGGCTTGATTATACAAAGTGACCAGGAGTGCGATCGTCCTAAAAATTAAAATGCGTCTGTAATGTAAAGTTTTATTACACAAAATTAAATTTTGTTGTTATAGTACCACTTAAGAGAGATGATATTTCTTTGAGAACCCGCTGCAAATAAACGTGCAACTTGGGTTTCCTCACTGTGAGAACAACACTGTGGGAACACAACGGATTTAACTATTTGTGCAGACCAGCTTTTGCTAAAGCTGGTCGTTTTTGTTTAAACATCAAACCCAAGCTCGGACAATTTTAGATTGGCCATTTTAGATTTTAGATTAAAACCGCCAATCTAAAATCTAAAATTGGTGTGGGCTGCTCCTAGAAAGTAAACGTCGTTCTGACCACCCCAATCACCAAATCAGAATTATTCTTATTGTGGTCAGGAGCAGTCAGCCAAATCAGACCGGGAGTGATAGCAATATTATCGCTCAACTTAAACTGATAAAAACCTTCAACGTGCAGCGAAGTATCCTTATCTTCCGGCAAAGTCCGATTAGTAGAACTCGTCACCCGCGGCTCCATACCTACCACAATCCCCGCCACATTTCCTTCTTTCAACAAATCGGGAAAAGCCAAAGTAACCGCCCAGTTCCAGATTTTTTGATCTCCCCGCTGCACAGAACCCGTAGGAGTAGCCAAGTTGGATAAAATGCGCTGGTTGGTGTAACCCGCCCAACCGCCAATTGCAAATCTCCGGTTCAACTGCCACGAAGCTTGCGCCCCGTAGGAATTGCTAGAAACTGGCATATTGCTATCGCTGTCGAGCCCGAAGGAAGCGAGACGCACCGGGAAATTAGAAGCATTGCTGCCGGTACCGGTAACGACGTTGTAGGAATTAACGTAAGTTAAACCTAAAGCAATGCTGTCGCTCGGTGTAAAAGTCAACTGAGCCAAACCGCCGTAAGAGCCGTTAAACAAACCATTTCCTCGCGTCGGGTCCGCAGCATTGCCAGCCATATATCCCAAACTCAGTTCGAGTTTTTCCCCAAACTGATGCCGCATAGCGATGCCAGAACCGCCAATCAAATAGTAAATTGGGTTGCGAGTACCGAAGTTAGAAAGAGCGCCGTAGCTGCCGTCTCCGTCAAAGTAAGGGTTGACAGTGTTAACAAAATCATCAGCAGCGCCAGCATTAGCTTCGAGAATTACAGTAGTGCTTTTGCCGATAGGGAATTGGTAAAGCAGCGCATCTAAACCTACCGTATTGCTAGCCTCGGCAAAAGGCCCGGCATTAAACCGCAATTCCCCTTCAGCGGTTTTCGTATTATTAGTAGAAAACGAACCCAAATTTAAAACTTGCAATCGAGTTCTCAGCAAATCTTCTCCAGAGAAACTCGTATCGAAATTGATCCGAACCCTGCTGCCAAAAGCCGTGGTTTTATCAGCTTCGCGGCCCTCGGCATCATCTCCCCTGGCGATACCCGCCAAACCAAATATCACTTCGCCGTTGAGTTTAGTCGTAGTCGAAAACTGATTTGCTTCTAATTCAGAGGTACGCGCTTCCAAAGCATCGACGCGGCCGCGCAAAGTTGCCAATTCCGCCGCAAATTCTTCTTGCAACCTTTGCACAGAAGCCAAATCTTCTCGCGTCGCCAGATTTCTGGAACCGCCTTGAATTAGCTCGGTAACTTTATCCAAACACGCATTTAAACCCGCTGCAAACTCGTAGCGAGTCATCGCCCGGTTGCCACGAAAAGTGCCGTCAGGATAGCCAGCTATGCACCCGTAGCGCTCTACTAGAGACTGCAAAGCTTGGAACGCCCAATCGGTTGGCCGAACGTCGGAAAGTTGTGACACAGATGTTACTTGGCCGGCAGCATCTTCGGTGCTACTGCCTTCTGTGCTGTATTGGTTGATTTGTTCTAAAACATTAGACTGTGGTTGAGGTTGGGCACTTGAATCAGTGGATTGCGAAATCTGATCGGGCTGTGCGGCGGGTTTTTCTCCGTTTAAATTAGCCAGTGGTGCGGGGGGTTGCGTTTCGCTTAAGTTTGCGGGCGCTACTGCGGGGATTTGCTCCGCGACAGGTTGTTCGGGACTTAAATTTGCGGGCGCTACTGCGGGTTTGGTTTCGCCTAAATCTGTTGCTGCAACTTCCGGTGCTTTTGCTTGTTCGGCAACTGGGGCGATCGCATCGTTAGTGAAGCCCTCGTAGAGGCTCGCACTTTCTTTCTCAATAGTTTCAACAGTTGATTTGCTAGCTAGTGACGCTGGTTCGGCTGTCTCAGGCTTTGCTGTCTCAGACTTGGCTGCCTCGGTTGCAGCACCTGCTAATTGCAGATTAGCTGGACCTGCAGCGCCAATTTCTAGAGGTTGCTCTGCGGCTAGGGCTGTCGAAGATACTAATAAACTTGCTGCCAATACAGCGGGACTAACTAAAAGTCCCTTCCACAAAAATTTGGACATTTTTCCTCACACCACATTGAGCCGATCGCCCGTTCCAAAGATTTAGGCGTCAGCAAATCACCTTCAGTATTGAGCCTAATAGTATTTATTGTCAACTATCGGGGAAATCACTGCCGGAGAGAGCAGTTTGGCTGTGGTTGATTTGACAAAAACTCCGTTTATTCCCAAAATCCTTGGTTTGAGCTAAATACCTACATAGAAACCTGGTTGATGGCTGGATATTGCGTAAGTTATCCCTCAGTAAGACTAATATTGACAGCACTGGCGCTAACAAATCGTTTGATCGGCTACAAATACAAGTGAAAAAACTCAAATACGCCCTAGTTCACGAATGGTTGACGCCCTTAGCTACTGGCGGTTCAGAACTCGTAGTACAGGAAATTCTCAAACACGTAGACGAGGCAGATGTCTATGCCCTCATCGACTTTGAATCAGCCAATCCCGAAAGCTATCTTTTCGGGCGACAGATTGGCACAACATTTTTGCAGCACTTTCCCAAGGCCCGCAGCGGCGTCCAAAAATATTTGCCATTTCTGCCTTTGGCGATCGAACAACTAGATCTGCGAGAATACGACATCCTCCTCTCATCCTCCCACGCCGTCGCCAAAGGCATCCTCACCAGTCCCCAGCAACTGCACGTCTGCTACTGCCACACTCCCATGCGCTACGCTTGGGACTTAACTTTTGACTATTTGCGTAGCAGCAAAGCCGGACGGGGCATCCCGGGGCTGCTGACGCGATATTTGTTGCATCGACTGCGACAGTGGGACGTAATTTCCGCCAATCGCGTTGATTATTTCATCGCTAACTCTCAACACACTGCGCGCCGAATTTGGCGCTGCTATCGGCGGCGGGCCGAGGTGATTTATCCCCCGGTAAATATCCAGCGATTTTCCTTGATGCGGCAAAAACAAGACTTTTACGTCACAGTTTGTCGGTTGGTAAGTTACAAAAACGTAAGTGCGATCGTCCAAGCATTCAATCAACTCGGGCATACTCTAATTGTCATCGGCACCGGGCCAGAATTAGAAATGATTCGGCAAATCGCCAAACCCAACGTGCAAGTGCTCGGCTGGCAGCCCGCTTCGATAGTGGAAAAGTACATGGCCGAGGCGAAAGCCTTTGTATATGCAGCTTGCGAAGATTTTGGCATAGCTTTGGTAGAGGCTCAAGCTTGCGGAACACCAGTAATTTCCTATGCAGCAGGGGGCGCTTTGGAGACAGTGCTCGACATTCGCCAACACCCAGAGACAGGGACTGGTTTATTTTTTTCCTCCCAAACCGCAGCAGCATTAGTCGAAGCTGTCAAGGAATTTGAACAGTTGCAAGGCAAATTTCGGCCAGAAATCTGCAGGTTGCGCGCTGAACAGTTTGCCCCCGAAGTTTTTGGGCAGCGCTATCTAGCTTTTGTGGAACGCTGCTATCAGGAATTTCACTCCCGTGATTTTACCGAGTTTGGGGCTTGAGAGTGCCAGAACCCGATAGCGGGACAATCTTCCTTCTGCCTTTGTATAAGTGCCTTCAGAAGACCTCTGCATAAGTGCCTTGTGCCTTTTTCCTTCTGCCACCAGAAGCCCTCTTCCTTCTTCCTTCTGCCTTTTGAAGCCTTCAGAAGGCAGAAAATTGAGTATTGGAAACATAATTGAGAGAACAAAGCGTCTTGAGGCTTTATGATCAGGACTGTGTGTGGTGTGAAGTGAAGGAGTAAGATGACTGCCGACAGCCAACTAATCTCCGGCAAGGTAATTCGAGCGATCGCAAGACGCGGTTTTGGGTCTGTCCTGCAAGGAGATAGACGCATAAGTCGTTCTCTACAGAGCCTCGACGGAGAACTTTTCAAGCGGTTATTTGACATCCTGTTTTCCTTATCGGTTCTGATCCTGTTTGCTCCGGTTTACCTGCTTTTGGCTTTCTTAATCGCCTTAAGCTCGCCCGGTCCTATTTTTTACGTACAGGAACGAGTAGGCAAAAACCGTAAAAGGTTTTATTGCCTTAAATTCAGAACGATGGTGGAAAATGCGGACGATATATTGCTGGAAATCATGGAAAATTCTCCGCATTTGCGTCAAGAGTTTGAGGACAATTTCAAGCTGAAACAAGACCCTCGAATTACCTGGATTGGAAGATTTTTACGAATGACCAGTTTAGACGAGTTTCCCCAGTTTTGGAATGTTTTAAAAGGAGATATGAGCGTCGTCGGACCCAGACCTTTAGTTGAAGAAGAACTGCCGAGATACGGCCGTCATATCAACAAAATTCTCACCATAAGGCCTGGAATTACAGGCTTGTGGCAAGTGTCCGGTCGCAACGACATTCCCTATCCCCGCCGAGTCCAAATCGACCTCTATTACGCAAATGACAAAAACCTTTGGATGGATATGTGGATTGTTTTCAAAACAATTGGAGTTGTGATTTTTCCCAAAAATAACGGCGCATATTAATTTTTGTCCGCAGTCAGCAATCGGTAGTTAGTTTTATTTGTTACTGACCACTGATGCTGACTACTGACAATCAGCGACAAACTCTTTGTCAAAACTAAACAGTTCCTGGATGCCATCGAAGAATTGTGAGCTTAACTAAAGGGGCAAATACTTAAATAAACCTACCTCTTATTCATCTAGAAAGATCAGTTCTTCTAGATAGACTACTTTAGGTTTAGGTGTTAAACTTAACTCTATAACCTTTGGCTTAAGGGGGATAGCCTACTTATCTTGGGATAGCCCACTACCCAACAGCGTAGGAAGTAAACTTCAACTGGCTTTAGGTAACTAAAGTTAAGTTTGAGTAAGTTTTATAAAGCAGTTAACGTAGAGTTTGAGAATACGGCCGGCAGGGAGCAACAGCCTCTGCCAAAAAATTTATTGTGAATTAACACAGCCTGTCAAAGGAAAATCAGATGACGCAACGTAAGCGAGCGCTAATAACAGGTATTACAGGTCAAGACGGCTCCTACTTGAGCGAATTACTGTTAGAGAAAGGATATGAAGTTCACGGCATTATCCGGCGCAGTTCTAGTTTCAATACCGATCGAATTGACCACATCTATGTCGATCCTCACAGCGAGGGTGCGCGCCTGTTTCTACACTACGGCGACTTGACGGACGGCACCACTCTCCGCCGGATATTGGAAGAAGTTCAGCCGGTAGAAATTTATAACTTAGGCGCTCAATCTCACGTTCGAGTCAGTTTTGACTCGCCGGAATATACGGTTGACACAGTAGGGATGGGAGTATTGCGGCTGCTAGAAGCAATTCGGGACTATCAGCACCGCACCGGCATAGAAGTGCGGTTCTATCAAGCAGGTTCTTCGGAAATGTTTGGTTTGGTACAGGAAGTTCCGCAGAAGGAAACAACTCCTTTTTATCCCAGAAGCCCTTACGCCTGCGCTAAAGTTTACGGGCACTGGCAAACAGTAAATTATCGCGAATCTTACGGACTTTTTGCCTGCAACGGCATTTTGTTCAATCACGAATCTCCCCGCCGTGGCGAAACTTTTGTAACTCGCAAAATTACTCGCGCCGTTGCCAGAATAGTCGCCGGCAAGCAGAAAAAGATTTACTTGGGCAATCTCGATTCTAAGCGAGACTGGGGCTATGCTAAAGACTACGTGCGGGCGATGTGGCTGATGCTGCAACAAGACAAGCCTGACGATTATGTCATTGCTACCAACGAGACTCATTCTATTAAGGAATTTCTCGATTTGGCTTTTACTTACGTCAATTTAGATTGGCAAAAATATGTAGAGTTTGACGAACGCTACTTGCGGCCGGCCGAAGTCGAACTTTTGATTGGCGATTCGACTAAGGCGCGCCAGCAATTAAATTGGGAACCTTCTGTAACTTTTCAGGAGTTAGTACATTTAATGGTAGATGCTGACATGAAAGCTTTAGACCAGCAAGGTCGAGGTTCGGGCAACGGATTTGATTAAGTCGCTAAACCAAGCCGTCAATGCGAACAATTTGTAGGGGTAGGGCCCCGTGTCTACCCCTTTGGCGAAAGGCGTGCACCGGAGGATTGCCCCTGCACACACTTCACAACAGATGAGAGGGTTGTTACAGCTATTAGCGTAGGGCGATCGGCATTCAAAGAACCAGCTTAATTGCTCGCAAAATTTTCGGCTGTGCGGGCTAAAAAAAACATTAAAATGATTGTTGGGGAGTCGCGACCCCTATATCTAACTTTCGGGTGTGCACGGCGCAAATTGTCCCTATCTACCGCAGCTAAAACAAATGTGTGGGCAACCTCATCCTGTAGCTGAAAGCTTTTTTTGCTAAAGCAACAATTTTAGAATTGAAATTGTCGATCGACCTTTATTCAAAATCCCGAGGCTAAAATTATGACAAGCTTGGATTTAAGCAGCAAACGCATTCTAGTCACGGGCGGCGCCGGTTTCTTGGGCCGTCAGGTAATCGACCAGCTAGTGAAAGCAGGGGCAGATGCTGATAAAATTTCGGTAACTCGATCGCGCGACTGCGACCTCCGCGTTATGGAAAACTGCAAGCGCGCCGCAGACAAACAAGATATTATCATTCACCTCGCCGCCCACGTCGGCGGCATCGGCTTAAACCTAGTCAAACCCGCTGAATTATTTTACGATAATTTGATGATGGGCGCGCAACTAATCCACGCCGCCTACGAAGCAGGAGTCGAAAAATTTGTCTGCGTAGGCACTATTTGCGCTTATCCCAATTTAACCCCAGTTCCTTTCAAAGAAGACGACCTGTGGAACGGCTATCCAGAGGTAACTAATGCACCTTACGGAGTAGCAAAAAAAGCCTTATTAGTGCAACTGCAATCCTACCGCCAGCAGTACGGATTCAACGGTATCTACTTGCTACCAGTAAATCTGTACGGCCCAGAAGATAACTTTGACCCGAAAAGTTCCCACGTCATCCCCGCATTAATTCGCAAAGTCTACGAAGCGCAAGAAAGGGGAGACAAAACACTGCCCGTTTGGGGCGACGGCAGCCCTAGCCGCGAGTTTTTGTATTCCACAGATGCCGCCCGAGGAATTGTGATGGCAACGCAAGATTA
Organism: Microcoleus sp. K5-D4; assembly: GCF_036704575.1. Lineage (NCBI taxonomy): Bacteria > Bacillati > Cyanobacteriota > Cyanophyceae > Oscillatoriales > Microcoleaceae > Microcoleus > Microcoleus sp. K5-D4. The sequence continues at coordinate 27,834 of NZ_JAUBSD010000026.1, read as the reverse complement.
CAGTGAATCTGACCCGGTTAACTTGGGAACGAATAGCGAAGTTAAAATTCGCGATTTAGTGGAAACGATTTGCGAATTGATGGGATTTGAGGGAGAAATTGTTTGGGAAACAGACAAGCCGAACGGTCAGCCGCGCCGCTGTTTGGATACCCAAAGGGCTAAGGAAAAGTTTGGTTTTGTGGCGGAGGTGAAGTTTAAGGAAGGGTTGAAAAATACGATTGAGTGGTATCGAAAACACGCAGTTTAAGTGTGAAAAACCCGGTTTCTTCCTGAAACCGGGTTTTTTTAGGAAAGGTGGTGAATGGCAGTAAATCAGTAGAAAGAACTTGTTAGTAAAGCTGGCTCTTCCTTACTTAGTGTGCCAAACGATTAGTTTAAGTAGTGAAAACTAAAGCTATGTATGAATCGAAGGAAAAAATGGCTCCAAATTAACTAAAGTAAGACTGGAAAACCTTGCTGTGTAAAAATTTAGGCTATTAATTTCAGATAAATGAGCACACGAAGTACGGAATATCCGGCATATTTAGCTTTCCATACCGTAAATCCGCAACGCCGAATAAGAATGGAGGGGCGGGTTTTACAAACCATCTGTGGGTAAGACCAACAATATAGTCAACCCACCCCCACGATAGCGGTAAATCGCAATTGCTTTCGATCGATAAAAAAGCCGCTCGCAATTTCTGTCAATCTGCGTTTTGGGCGATCGACTACCTCTAAAGGAATATTCAAAAAAACATTTTTCACAATTTATTAAAATTTATTATACTACTTGTCAGGTGCGGAGCGTAAATACTCTCTCACTCCCTATACAAAATCAAGCCTGACCGAAAACAATTTGGTCACTAGCCCCGCGATTCATTCCTTTGCAGGCTGAGTGACGGTGTAAACTTTCCAATTCTTTAATCTAAAATCTAAAATCTAAAATCAAATGACAGCCGACAAACCCGGATTCAGCATTAGCGCGACCGCGATTCGCCGCCACATCGGCACCCTCATGCTGACACTTGCGATTATAGTCGTGGGCATTTTCTACATCACCCAACTGCCCGTTGACTTGCTGCCCTCCATCACCTATCCCCGCATCAGCGTGCGCTTAGACGCCCCCGGAGTCTCGCCAGAAGTTGCAGTTGACGAAATTACTCGCCCCCTCGAACAAGGACTTTCCGCAACAGAAGGAGTCACGCAAGTTTTTTCCCGCACCCGCGAAGGACAAGTCAGCGTCGATTTATTCTTCAGACCGGGCGGCGATATTGACCAGGCTCTTAATGACGCTACAGCCTCCGTCAACCGCATTCGCAACCGACTTCCCGATACGGTTGAATCGCCAAATCTGTTTAAATTTGACCCTTCTCAACAGCCGGTTTACGAATTTGCCCTGACTTCAGACTCGCGACAAGGGGTAGATTTGCGGGTATTTGCCGATGAAGAATTAGCCAGGGAAATTAACGTTATTCCCGGAGTAGCTTCCGTTGACGTTTCCGGCGGGGTTCAAGAAGAAATTCAAGTTAATATTGACCTGAACCGGCTGCAAAGTTTAGGAGTTAATCTTAACGACGTTTTTAATGCTTTGCGCGATCGCAATTTAGACACTTCCGGTGGCCGGCTGCGGCAAGAATCTAACGAACCGCTGACGCGCACAATCGGTCGCTTTAAAACAGCTTCTGAAATCGCCAATCTTTCCTTTCAAGTATCCGGTTCCAACCCGCCAAAACGAGTTTACCTGCGCGATTTTGCCCAAGTCAATGACGGAACGGAAGAACAGCGAGTAAAAGTTTTTCTCAATCAAAAACCTGCCGTTAAAATTAGCATCTTGAAACAGCCGGACGCCAACACGATTACTGTTGTAGACGGAGTGAAAAATCGCATCAAAGAAATGCAGGAGTCGGGCTTAATTTCGGCGGACATGACCGTAGTTACTACCTTAGATGAATCCAGATTTATCCGCAATTCCTTAGCCGATGTGGCGAATGCGGGGGTTTCAGGGGCAGTGCTGGCTGCGATCGCAGTTTTGTTCTTTTTAGGCTCCCTGAGACAAACCCTGATTATCTCTCTGACTATTCCTCTGTGTACTCTAGCAGCCATTATTTTAATGCGGCTGTTCGGTATGTCGCTGAATTTATTTAGTTTAGGCGGTTTAGCGCTAGGAATCGGTCAGGCGATCGATACCAGCGTAGTTATTTTAGAAAATATTGTAGTCGGTCTAGACAGCAACCCTCATCTGAAAAAAGGCAACATAAAAGATCGAAAAGAACGCACGATAGAAGAGTCGGTAGAGCGGAGTGAAGAAGTAGAATCAGCAATGGTTGCCTCTACAGCGGCAAACTTAGTATCAGTGCTGCCATTTTTGCTGATCGGTGGCTTCTTTTCGCTGCTATTTAACGAATTGATTTTGACAATTAGCTTTGCAGTAGCAGCGTCTCTGCTAGTAGCTTTAACGGTAGTGCCGATGCTGACTTCTCGCTTGATGGGAATGTCTTATTCCAGCGGTATCAGTCAGTTCGGGCCGATAAAACATTTCAACCGCGGTTTTGAAAACGGCACGCGAGCCTACGGTTCAATGCTGTCAAAAGTGCTGGGTTTGCGGTTAATTATCATTGCCCTCGCTTTTGTAATTTTAGGTGGCGGCACTTGGGTGATGGTGGGACAAATTCCCCAAGAAATTTTGCCAAGAGTTAATACAAGCCAAGCCAGATTATTTGCTTCATTTCCTCCGGGTACTAACTTGGAAACAAATCAAAAAGTGATTGCTGCTGTCGATAAAATTCTACTAGAACAGCCAGAAACAGAGTACACTTTAACGACAGCGGGAGGGCTGCTGTTCGGCAACAATACGGTTGAAAATTTGCTCCGGGGAAGCAGCACAATTACGCTCAAATCTGGTACCAATACCACCGATTTTACAGAAAGAATGACTGAGGAATTGAAAAAAATTGACCTTCCTAAAGGAACTCGTCTGCGGCTAGTTCCAGAATCGATTAGGGGTTTAGTTTTAACTAATTCTCCAGTGCGAGGTGGCGAAATTGATGTCGTGGTTCAGGGGGACACTGAAGAATCATTGCAGGAAGCAGGCAGTCAGATATTAAAAGCATTAGATGAGAAGGTAAAATTAGCCCGGTTTCGGCCGGAGGCAGACCCGCCGCAGTCAGAGGTACAAATTCGTCCAGACTGGGAAAGGGCGGCTGTGTACGGGCTGACAGCCCAAGATATTGGGGAGACAATTCAGACAGCAATTGAAGGTGCTGTTCCCACTCAGTTGCAGCGGGGAAACCGATTAATAGATGTGCGGGTGCAGTTCGATCGCACTTCTGTCAAATCTATTGCTCAACTCGGACAAATTCCATTATCTGGCAGCAATAACAGCATCATCCGTTTAAGCGACGTGGCAAATATTATTCTCGGCAAAGCGCCGGCAGAAATTCAGCGTCTCAATCAGCGGCAAGTTTTCTTAGTTGTCGGAAACTTGAATAAGGGTGCAAGTCTCGGCGATGCTGTCCAGCAAGTCGATGCAGTTTTATCAGAACTCAAGTTGCCGCGAGGAGTAAGAATTGTGCCGAGTGCGGCTGCTGAAACTAATGAGCAATTGCAAACTTCTCTCAAGCTTTTGGGAGGGTTGGCGACTTTTTTAGTGTTTGTAGCGATGGCGGTGCAGTACAATTCTTTGGTTGACCCGCTGGTGATTTTGCTGACAGTGCCGCTGGCGTTGGCGGCGGGAGTATTCGGGCTTTATGTGACCAAAACTGCGATCGGTGCGACGGTGATGATCGGTGCAATTTTGCTAGTGGGAATTGTGGTGAATAACGGCATCATTATGATCGAGTTGGCGAACCAAATTCTGGAAGATGAAGGAGTCGATCGCACAACGGCAATTCTCAGGGCGGCACCTCAGCGCTTGCGGCCGATTTTGATGACAACTATTACTACAGTTTTGGGTTTGTTTCCCCTAGCTTTGGGTATTGGAGAGGGTTCGGAATTCTTACAACCTTTAGGGGTTGTGGTATTTTCTGGTTTGTCGCTGGCAACTTTGCTGACGCTGTTTATTATTCCCTGCTTCTATATTTTGCTGCACGACTTCTTTGGGATGTTTGCAGCGAAGAAGAAGCCGCAGGCGGTGGCTATTCCGCTGCAGAAAACGGCGAGAAAGACTCCGAATTTGTAAAATGTAGTGTCAGCTTTTTATGGACTTCGACGCAATCCGGCAGGGGTTTAAACCCCTGCCTCACAGCAAAAGTCGGTTAAAACCGACTGTAGATTTTGACGGAAAGTGCGATCTATTTCAGTCCTCTTTCAGAGGACTTTCGCTATGAGACAGGGAATTCATTCCCTGTCGGACTGTCGGACTTACAAACAATACCGGTACTGCATTGGATGTGAAGTTGACGCCGCAAGAATTAGTGGGTAAGGTGCGTCAGTAAACTTTTTATAACTCCCAAAAGAAATTCCCGACTGACACACCCTACAAGAATTAGTGTTTTTGACATCCCAAACTTGTATGTTACAATAATACTACATAACAACCAGGCAAAACAAACTTAAACAAAAATGCCCTACGAAAAATTAGACATATCAGCCCCAAAACCAGTATTATCTTGGGCAAATCACGCCCTGGGCGAAAAAGAAACCAAGATGACCGCAAACGTAGCATCTTTGCCCTTTGTATTCAAACACGTCGCCCTAATGCCCGACGTACATTTAGGCAAAGGTGCTTTAGTCGGTTCAGTAATTGCCACAAAAGAAGCGATTATTCCGGCTGCTGTGGGGGTTGATATTGGTTGCGGGATGGCTGCCATTAAAATGCCATTCAAGGCTGAAAAATTAGAAGGTAAACTTAAACAAATTCGCTTCGATATCGAAGCCGCAATTCCCGTGGGATTTGCGGAAAACAAGGAAGTAGAAAAAACTGTCACCAACTGGCAAGGATGGGGCGAGTTTAAGGAACTTCATCAAGGTGTGCAGCACCAAAACAATAAAGCCTTAAAACAAATGGGTTCCCTCGGTGGCGGCAATCATTTTATTGAGGTTTGCGTTGATAGTGAAAACTTTGTTTGGCTGATGCTGCATTCCGGTTCTCGCGGCATAGGAAATTTGCTCGCACAGCAGCATATCGAGACGGCTAAAGATTTAGCTAAACTGGCAGAAATTAATCTTGCTGACAAAGATTTGGCTTATTTTGTAGCGGGTACGCAGGAGTTTGCGGCTTACTGGCACGATTTGCAGTGGGCGCAAGATTATGCTCGTTTTAATCGCGATGTGATGATGAATCGGTTTAAGCGAATTGTGGAAAAGCACGTCGCGGGTGGCAAATCTGTTAAGCCGTTATTAGAGGTGAATTGCCACCACAATTACGCGGAAAAAGAGGTGCATTTTGGCGAAGATGTGTATGTGACTCGCAAAGGTGCTGTGCGCGCGGATGTAGAAGATTACGGGATTATTCCTGGTTCGATGGGGGCGAAATCTTTCATTGTTAAAGGGAAGGGAAATGCTGAGAGTTACTGTAGTTGCAGTCACGGTGCTGGCCGATTGATGTCTCGCAATCAAGCGAAGAATGTATTCACTCTCGATGATTTTGTGCGGCAGACTGAGGGGGTTGAGTGCCGGAAGGATGAGCAATTTTTAGATGAAATTCCGGGGGCTTATAAGCCGATTGATGAGGTGATGAGTCAGCAGTCGGATTTGGTGGAAATTGTGGCGACTTTGAAGCAGGTGGTTTGCGTCAAGGGGTGATGGTGAGAATTTGGAAGCTCGCCACAGCAAATTTCCTATCGTACACGCGGACAATTTTTACTGTCGGGAATTTTGGGAGAGGCAAGTTTGATTCGCATCACTGTTTTGACATCTTTTTGAGGCTGAAGTGAAGATAACAGCTTGCACAATGGGAAAAAACAGTCAGGGAGATCGGTCTTTCATTTTATGGGGCAATCGCTACTTTTGCAAGCACCGATCTCGATCAATCCTAAATAAACCAAGGAGTTCTTTCTAAAACAGGATGTAACCGAAAAAGCTCACCTTGTCTCATAAAAGCAGATGTCAAGTAAGCAATGTCCCCTGCATATTTAGTTGTAATTGGTTCACCACAGAGTGAATCAGTAGAACGCCAATTCAGCTTAGTTAAACTTAAAATCTGTGCTGCTATTGCTCTCAAATCAGGTGGAGAGTTAGGAGTACCTTGAGGATACTCAGCTCTTGCATTTATCTCAAGCATTATCGGAGTTCCAAGGGCTTTACGATAAGGGTTGTAACCTGTTGTCGAAAGGTAGATTTGATTGGGAGATGTAATTACATAGCTGCCTCGACTCAAACTCCCGTCAGTTTCAGGACGACTATCATAGAGTCTCACATTATGATGTGAATTTATCCAAATAAATGAATATTTTCCTTGTGGTCTAATTTTTCTAGCCGCTTCTAGGATTGCTCCTCTATCCTCGCGTGAAAATTTGGCAGAGTAATGAAAATAAATACTTGGTGTTTCAGATAACGCCAGCTTCTTTAAAGTTTGTTCTATCAACAAGCTAAAATACCTAATCTTTTCGCTATAGGGAAAAGTATTTATATTGCCGGAGTAAAACTGCCATTTACCATACTGATCAAACACATTTGCGTATCCCATTAGCCGATCGAAGTTACCTCGACTGCTCTGTGTATAGGAAAGACCAATGAAGAAGTCAGCATCAGGTATTGCTCCTGGTAGTACCCAAGGAGTAACACCGCATTTTGAAACTATATTCAAAGATAAATTAAGATCCTTCCAATCAGGGTTGAGAAGTGTAGGGGTATCGAGCATCTGACAAGGAATCCCCTTCTCAAGCAAGAACCTTTTAACGGTATAGTACGGAGAGCGTTCATCATCAACTGCATAACTTCCTTCAGGAATGTGAATAAGAAATATCCGCTCAAGGCTTGGAGACCCAATCCATTCTGGATGTTCGTGAAGTAATCTTTTACATTCGGCTAGAGTATCCTCAATTGAGACGGGCGTCACAATAGAAGAGTAAGTGAATCGTGTCCCAAAAGTACGTTCTGAACCCCGATATTTATACTTTCCTGTTTTCAGACGCTCAATAATAGCAGCCATATTACTGCGTAAATCCGAGCTACAAACAGGTACAATTTCAACTATTTTTTCAAAATTACCATAAGCTCCAAACTTTGTAATACCATCACGAATATCTTTGGATTCGCGATGACGGCTAAATTCAACATCTGGCTCAGGCACACTGCGAACTTGAAAGCCATTAAAAAATTCGCTTTGCCTGTGTAAGGGCCTTGGCTCAGGTTGAAGGTTGCACCAAAATCCATTAACTTTCAATGGAAATATCTCCTCAGCAATATCGGTAGCTGTTTTTTGAGTTTTTTCGGCACGAACTCTTGAAGAGCTTGGCTCCAGAGCTAAGCTATGTTGTTTTATTGCTCTAGAGAGATCAAATCTAATTCTGTGTTCGCTGAGTAAAAGTTCGATTTGTGACCTTGACAAATTTGGAATTACTTTATTACTGGAAACCTGAATTTCTTGCTTGAAATCGAATAGATACACATTAGCCCATTCGGAATCGAGAGAAGTAATTTTGCCCAGTTCCCAACCATTCCATCTGACAACTGCTGATTTGCCAATTAATTCATTGGTAGAAAAGAAAGCAAGACAATCTTTAGCGGTCTTAAGATTTTTGACTTCTAATGTATAATCAATACACAAATAATAACTTCCTAAATATTGACGTAGTTGAAATGTATATGCTGGATACAATCTTACTAATTCATCAACTGAGGATGATAGGGAAATATTTATTCCTTGTCGGTGAGCTATTAATTTACTAAATTTAGAACTGTCTATAAACCAACCGTGACTTGAAAGCGCATCTTTCAAACCATTCATAATATCTATATATCGATTGGATAACTCATCAATACTAAGAGTTTCGTTACTCTCAGATACAAAAGTCAAGGGGAATAAATTTGCAAATTCAGTAGATTCAGATATAGCAGCTAATCGAAAAGTAGCTTCTCTATCTTTAGCGTTGTTGAATAAAACAACTGTTGTCTGAGACTCGCCGATCCTATATATGGGTGCTGGCAAGCCTAGGAGTTTCATCTCGTCACGCATACGCCTAGTTCCTTCACTGAGTGCTCTAACAAATTCAGCCCCACGCTCATCACGCATCATCTTTAGCCACTCTATAAGTTGCGGATTGCGTGGGGAAGAATTGAGTCGCATATTTTCCAGAGAAAATTCTGCAGGTACATCGCCATCTCTTTGCTGAATTTTTCCTGAATTGCGTACAACAAAAGCATTTTTATAAGACTCACATTCTATTGGCAATCCAATGGCATATTCACGGTGAGCCACAGCGTTAACGATCGCTTCATCGACGCTAATCAAAGGATATTCTGGCTCCTCGATAAAACCACCCTCAGCTTTTCTTCTTTGGTAAAGCTTGAAGAATCCTGATTCTTTAAAAAAAGTTCTGAGGTCGCGAATTTGTTTTGTGATTGGTCCTGTAAATTTTCTGTCAAATGTTGGCAAGCCTCGATTATCTCTATTTTCCACATCCGTTTCAAACCTAAGTAAACGAATAAATGAGGCAGGCAGATATCTCTGAGGATTGGATGCAAAAAAAAGTAAACCTGCGTTCGTAAAGGTATATCCTTCGCCATCTCTATTGATTGCACCAACCTGGTACAGTAACTCTTCATCGTTGTAGTCATAAGAAGAGTCCACTAAGAATACTTTACGAAATTCTTGAAAAGCTGCTCGATCCAAATCTCTAGAATCATAGGGGCAACAATCTGCTTGCTCGTACTCTATGACTTTTTTATCTCGCCGCAACTGTTCAAGCTGTGCCTGGTTAAGACAAATGTTTTGTGAACCTTGCCTGACCCATGCACGAGGGTGATTTCCCACTGTTTGGCAAATTCGCCGTGATGTGTAAGGGATATAGACTAGACAGATCGAGTCTTGTCTGCCAGAATCATTGAGGCATTCAAAGAATTGCGCTTGAGCTGCCTGATCGGATAACAACGAGTTAAAACCAGTCAATCTGCTTCTCTGGTCATCTGATAAGTGGCTAATTCCTTTAACTTCACCTTGTGAGGAAATACCAATAACCAATAAACTTCCAGATTTGTTTTTATTGGCGAATGCAGATATGCACTCAGCTACTTGGTCCAGAACGCCATCTAGTTGTTTTTTCTCAACGCAACCATTGGACCCGATTCTTCCAGCTTCTTTGCGATCGAATAACTGACCTTCAAAGTCTTTATCGACTGAGGCTGTTAGAAAATCCCAGTATTTGCTGGGATTTTGAAAAACTTCTCTGGGGTCAGGCATTTTTCTGCTATAGGGTTCCTAGTCATTTCCAAAGCCAAGGTTGGCTCTAGGTCCAGTATAGCGATTTGTTGATTTAATAGAACTGATTTCTCTTCCTGCCACCCGTGACTCAGGCAGCATAGCCTATTTGTAGAGGGAAAAAATCAATTACTTATTTGTGAAATCAGAGAGGGAAATGAAGCACTCTAAATTTCCCCCTCTTGACAAACGCTTTGTTTTCTGAAGCTTTTTCTCTAACAGACCATCTGTCTCGACTCAATTTCTAGCAAGCGCAGCAGTGTTTCGTCGCCCTTGGCCTTGGCTGCTTGCTTTCTACGATCGAGAATATTGCAAATATTCGCCTGGTGCACTTGCGCCACTTCCACAACTGTGGGGTAATATTCCACTGTCGCTGAGGTGCGCGCTGCTGCGGCATCCCGATCGCCAGCTTGAGCATCTCGCTTTTTGGTATTGTTGGTGCCACCGTATTTTTTGGGGTTGGGAATGTGTCTCGGATACCGATAGTTCCAGTTTTGGCCCCGGTATTTGCCCGCCACTTCGCCTTCGACCATATCAACTGTAGGAATGTCGTACTCGTAGTTTGAACCGCGATAAGTCAGTTTCATATTTTTTGATCCTTATATTTATGAAGATAAAAAGGGCAGTCAGGTCAGGGTTGGTTTTTTTGGCTAAAACTTTTTTAGTTTCTGTATTCAATTATACTGTTCTTTGAGATGAATCCGTTTTATTTACAAAAATTAATATTTTGAGGGGGAGACGGCAACAAAAAACCCGCCGGAGCGGGTTTAATCGAGTTTTTGACTAATTCGAGCAGCACCCGGAGCGAAACTGCTTCGGTTCCGAAGAACTAGCCAACTGTCACCTGATCGGTTTGCACGCCTGCGGCACCTTCTTCAGCAGAGGCGATCGCCACCAACTTGTCGAGAATTTCCTGACTGGGAACTTGACCTTTGAGAACAACCGTGCCGCTGAGCTGAGCCACATAAACAGTCTCGATATCAGCAACTTCTGGATCGGCGTCAAAAGCTAAAGCAACCCGCTTCGCAAGGCCGCTTTCGTCAAAATTTCCGTCTGGGCCGACTTTAGCAGGAGCGATGGATTGCGCTTGGGCAGCTTGCTGTACTACTTGTGCCATCGGTTCAGCCTGGGGTGCAGGCTTTTCGAGTCCGAACAGTCTTTTAAACCAACCCATAGTATTTGAGTCTCCTGAAAATACACTTTTTCCAAGATAGCTCTAGAATTCCAAAAGACTCGTAATTGTTGCAAAACTCAGCGAAATTTATCAAAATGTTTTTCGGCAGACTTTCACAATCTCAAATCTCCCCTGATATCTAGATGTTGATTTGGCTATTTTATGTATCTGACGCTCGCTACGCCTTGGATTGCAGACCAGTAGTTGAAATAGTTCCCACTTTTACCTTGAAAAACCTGCACAGCGCGCCGGAATACATTCCCGGTTTGTTTAACTACTGGGGACATCTCGTGCGGGTCATCGAACTGTGTTCACTGATGCAGGGGACGCTAACCCGCGCTTAATTGGTGTAGTCCTCCATAAGTAGTGATGCAATTTGATGTAAGCCGCTGTGTGCAGATGAAAGGCAAAAATCACTACTTATTTACCAATTCCCCATTCCCAATTCCCAATTCCCAATTACTACTCACCAATTTCCAATTCCCAACTACTACTCACCAATTCCCAATTATAGATAATTAAATCTAATTCTTAACTTTTTAGATAATATTGTTCTGCTTCCGACCAATTCAGTTTAAGCAACGAATCATCTCCCCATGTCAGCTTGAGACTCGGCTTAATTGCTGTCACGCCCAAAGCACTAATAATCTGGGCTGCTACAGCTTTCGCCAATAGCGGTGGTACAGAATTTCCGACTTGGCGAAAACCGTGCCATTTTGTGACGTGAAATCTAAACCAGTCAGGATACGAATGCAGTCGCGCAGCTTCTCTGACTGTAATGCACCGAGGGGCGATCGGGTGAATCGGCCTCGGCGAAGTATAAGCCCCCCTCGCCCTGTCGGTTCCGGCCCTGAGAGTGTTGCAAACTCCCTCGGGATGCAGCTTGTAAAAACGGCTGATCGGCTCTTTTTCGCCGTGTTTGGCCGCATGGAACCTTTCCATACATTCCTGAGAATGTTTAGTTCGCAAACTACAAGAGAGGATTTGTCGATCGTACTCGCGATCGTAGGAATAATCATCATCCAAACCATCAATTCCGCGCATTATACTCGCATAAGTGCTGCACTTTCCGTACTCCGCCCTGACCCAATCTCGGTGCAGCAACTCGCTGTACTTTTCCACTTCCGGCAAATCTCCAATCGCATCCCAAACTGTCGGGACAGCAGGTAAATTAATTTTTTTATAGCGTTTAGGAATTTTAATTTTAGGCAATATAGTAGTTTGCTGAGGGTATTTGGGTAGCTCATAACCTGCTTTGCACCCAATCAGAAACAAGCGTTTGCGAGCTTGCGGCACTCCATAGTGAACAGCGTTGAGAACTTGATAGTTTTCTTCGACTTTATAGCCGGCTTCCAGAAAAGAGGTAATTAAAATATTCAGGAGTTCTTTGTGTTCTCCTGATGCAATTCCCGGCACATTTTCCATTACAAAAAACTTGGGCTTTAGCTCCAAAACTAAGCGTTTAAAGTGAAAAATTAGAGAATTTCGCGGGTCGTCCACATCGCGCTTGCCCATCATCGAGAATCCTTGACAGGGCGAACCGCTGATTACTACGTCTATCTCGCGCCGCCCGATCGCCGATTTTTTCCTAATTTCCGAACCCGTAAGCTGTGCGACATCTTTGCACAGAATAGAACACAGCGGGAAATTAAACTGGTGTGTGGCGCAGTGAATTGGGTCAATTTCGACTGAGGCAAGTACATCAAAACCTGCTTGTTCAAAACCCAGGGTCATGCCGCCCGCGCCTGCAAATAAATCAACAGCGATCGGTCGCTTTTTCCGATTGCTTGGCATAACATTTCAATAACAAAGTTGCTTTAATAGAAATTAAGGAAATCAACCGCGTTTCTGGTAATATATCGTAGGTTTGTCCACGATCCAGCCACAAATAAACCGGGTTTATACATAACCTTTCAAGACGAAAAATGCTTTAAGAAGCTGTATTTAATTTAACATTTTTCATGATTTCCACAGCGGCCCGATCGCACACACCCACATCTCCGAGACTTTCCCGCATTTCCCGATAACCTGCCAAAGTTTGCTGGCGTCGATCGGCATTTTGCAGCAATTCCAGTGCGTGATTCACTATATTTTCCGCAGTAGCGTCGTCTTGCAGTAACTCCGGGACGATCGGCTTCATTTGCACCAAATTGGGCGGAGACATAAAAGGAATCGAAAATTTCAGGACGTGGCGAAAAATCCAAGCCGTAATTGGACTGACGCGATAGAGGACAACTTGCGGAACATCCAGCAAAGCCAACTCCAGATTAACAGTACCAGATTTAGTAATCGCCAGATCGGCAGCAGCCAAGATTTCCAGAGTTTGATTTTCTAACAAAGTAGCCCGCAAACCGTAATTCTCGATCGCCTGTTCGATTTTGCTGCGAAAAGCTTTGTTAGCAAGCGGAATCCAAAAATGAACTTCCGGCAATTTAGCTTGAATAATTTGAGCAGCCTCAAATATAACCGGCATCAGGTACTTGAGTTCTTGGTGTCTGGAAGCGGGAATTAGAGCGATCGAGACCTGTTCCGGCTCAATTCCCAAAGTTTTGCGGGCAACTTCCCGGCTGGGCGCAGATTGCATTCTATCCACCAAAGGATGACCAACCCAACTCACTTGGGCTCCTTTTTTTTGATAATAACTAGCTTCCTCTGGGAAAATTGCCAAAAGTTGGTCGCAAATATTGACAATCAGATCAGTATTGCGAGGAGAAATTGACCAAACCCATTCTTGAGGTGCGATGTACCAAACCACCGGCAAATCAGGCAAACAGCGCCGGATGTAGCTGCCAATACCGAGATTTGGAGTCAAATAATCAATCAATACAACAGCATCGGGGCGAAAGTTTTTGAGATATTGTTTAGCTTTTTGCTGAACTTTGATCGTGGGCCAAATATACGGCACTGATTCTATCAGACCCATAGAACCAATGCCCACAGTATCGCCTAAAATTGTAGCCCCAGCTTCCGCCATACGAGGGCCGCCCAATCCGGTTATTTCTAACTCCAAACCGGCGGCGACAGCATGACGTTTTAAGGCTGCCACTAACAAAGATCCTTGCAAATCGCCAGAAACCTCACCAGTGCTGATAAAAATTTTCATATTCTGACTTTATACAGGTGAGATGTTTGCTAATAACTCGGTAACACCATCATATTGATCGGGCATATTAGCACAGCTTAGCAGTAATTCTAAGTCCAGATCGGGAAGGAATGTACTTCGGGCCATCTCCTGATAATTTTCACCTGTTAAGTAATAGAGAGATAACTGACTATTTTGCCAAAACCAGACTTCCCGAACGCCCAATCTTTTGTAGAATTCTAGAGTATTTATCCCGCCACTGGTAATTACCACTTCAATAGCAATATCTGGGACTATTTTTTGCGTTCCTATATCATAAGAATCATCTGGCTCTTTTCTACCGCCTAATTCTCTGTTACCTAGAGTCGGGCCGCCCTTGCCGTAAAATCGAAGCCCCTTTGCTCTCATATATGCCTCTACCAGCATACAGAGAGTTTTCTTGATTATTTCGTGTTCGGGCGAGACAGTCATAATTTGCAGTAGTCGATCGAGATAGAAAAATTTCACACCTCGAAAATCTTTAAAAGCTGCTTCTATAGCTTCAAATTGCTCCCAACTAACATCTGAGAACCTGATGCAGCCATCTGGTTCTGTTTCAGGGGATGTAGATTTGACTGAAGTATATACATTCATAGGGCAACAGTCGCTTAGTTCATAGGTTTATTCTACCTGATTCACTTTTTTCCAGGAATCAAACCGCGCCGCCCTTTGGTTATAGACTGCTGCACAAATCTCTGCAGGTGCTGCAAGTGGGGGTTTTCTGGCAACAAATCCAACTGTTCCAAAGCTTGATTGAGAGTGTAGCCCGAATGGTATAGAATACGAAAAGTTTTCTTCAAAACTAGCAAATCTTCTGGTGTAAAACCAGCGCGTTCGAGACCTATTTTGTTGATTGCTCGCACTCTCGAAGGATTCCCCTCGACTAGCATATAAGGAGGTACGTCTCGATCGATCCTGCTCAAGCCGCCAACCATAGACAAGCGGCCGATGTGGACAAACTGGTGAACGCCCAAAACACCGCTCAAGCGGGCTTGAGACTCGATTTTAACGTGTCCGGCTAAGGCTACAGCATTTGCGATAATTACTCGATCGGCGATCGCGCAATTGTGTCCCACATGAACATAAGCCATCAATAGATTATGATTGCCAATTGTCGTGCTTTCTCCGGCTCCTGTAGCGCGGTTAATTGTCACGTATTCCCGAATGAGATTGTTGTCGCCAATTTTCACCCTAGTCAGAGAACCCTCGTATTTCAAATCTTGAGGTTCCAAACCAATCGCCGCACCGGGGAAAATTTGATTGCGAGCGCCTATTTCTGTTAGCCCGTCTATAATTGCATGGGCGCCAATCTTAGTATCCGGCCCGATTTTCACTCTTTCCCCAATTACAGCATAAGCTCCCACTTCTACAGTTGGGTGAAGTTCAGCGCGGGGATGAATCACAGCAGTTGGGTGAATCAAAGTAAGCATTTGTCAGTTGTTTTGCTGGTAAGTGGGAAGGAAGTTTGGCAACGCGCAGTGTAACGGATTAAACGAATGGATGTTGACGGAAGAAGGAAGGAAGAGGGAAGAAGGAAGAGGGAAGAAGGATATTTTAAAATTTTAAGATTGCTTCATTCCGAGGAAGGCTTCGCGGTTTTAATTTAAATTAAAAATTCAACACTTAAAACTACCCGCAAGCACTCACCAATTCCCAAATTAATCTACCATCGAAAAAGTCAATTCTCCTTCACAAACTTTTTGTCCGTCAACTTCAGCCAGAGCCTGCATTTTTGCAAAGCGGCGGCGTTTTACCCACAGCAATTCTACAGTCATCAGCAACTGATCGCCTGGTACAACCTGACGACGGAACTTGACTTGATCAATTCCGGTAAACATCCACAATCCTTGCTTGATGTCGGGCAACTGAGCCAGAACAATACCGCCAACTTGAGCCATCGCTTCGACAATTAATACTCCCGGCATAATCGGCCGTCCGGGAAAATGCCCTTGAAAATGCGGTTCGTTAAAAGTCACATTTTTAATTCCTACAGCCTTCTCGGACGGCACGTAATCAACAATCTTGTCAACCAGTGCAAAAGGATAGCGATGAGGTAATAATTTCTGAACTTCTTCGAGAGTAAAAGTAGATTTAACCGCTGGAGAATCTTCACCGTTTTTGGTGGGTACGGATTCAGAATTAGCAGTATTGAGGGTGTTAACTTCAGTCAGCGTAGACATTGCTTGAAGACTTTTGAGTGTGGTATTGCAGAAGGCAGAAGGAAGAAGGAAGATGCAATCTTAACAGAAGATCACTTGTTTTTTCCTAACTTTTATCTAGGGTAGCTAGAGCTTCCGATTTCAGGGCTTGGGCGAGTTGGACGTGCAGGTTGTGACTGGCTTTGTAAGCCAAGTAGTGAGCTTTTGGCCAAGTTCCGAGCAGACTGAGGTCGCCTGCTAGATCTAGGATTTTATGGCGCACTGGTTCGTTGGCAAATCTCAAAGGCGGGTTGAGCCAGCCGGATCGATCGCAAACTAGGGCGTTCTCTAGGGTACCACCTTTGATCAAACCTGCTTGTCGCAATTGGTCAACTTGGCGAGCAAGTCCAAAAGTGCGGGCTGGGGCGATCGCGCTAGCAAAACTTTCTGCCTCTGGCGACCAACTGTACCATTGATTGCCGATCGCCTGTTCCTCAAAATCAATTCCGTAACTAAACCGAGTTTCCGCTGACGGTAAAGCTGCTGCAAAGGCATCCCCGTGGCGCACCCAAATTGGCTGTTCTAGGACGAAGGAGGAAGTGGGGTCTTGCTTCGATTCTTGAGGAACTAAGCCGGTATGGGCGATCGCCTCTACCCAAACCAGAGCCGAACCGTCCAGCAGCGGCACTTCCGGCCCCTCAACCTCAATTCGAGCATTATCCGCCCCCATCGCGGCCAAAGCGGCTAATAAATGCTCTACAGTGCGAATTTGAGCATCGATACCTGCCAGTTCAGTTGAAAGTGCAGTCTGACAAACCGCCTCAATTTTTGCAGGAATTCTCGGAGCACCGGGCAAGTCTATTCTGACAAAATAGCGGCCTTCCCCAACCTCTGCAGGCAAAACTCGGACGCGAGTTTGTTCGCCGCTGTGCAAACCGATTCCCGACAGTTCAAATTCAGATTTTAAGGTACGTTGAGTCATTAGTTATTGGGAATTGGGGATGGGGCATGGGGCATGGGGAATTGGGTCTCGGTAATTGGTTATTGGTAATTGGTTATTGGGCATCGGTAATTGGTTATTGGTTATTGGTTATTAGTTATTAGTTATTAGTTAATTACTACCAATTACCAATTCTAAATGTCCAATGCCCAAGACTTCGACTACGCTCAGTACGAGTGTCCAATGCCCAATTTCCCATGCCCCATGCCCAATGCCCAATTCCCAATGCCCAATTCCCAATTAGAATCGCTCACCAATCCCAAAGTGAATTCGATTGTCGCCAGTGTCGTTGATACCGTAATCGATCCGGATCGGCCCTAAAGGAGATTGAATCCGCACGCCGAGGCCGTAACCGTAACCGCTACCGGGCTTTCCGCGGATACCGGCAGGGTCGCCCGGGACCTCTTCGCCCGTGCCCAAGTCGGTGCCAGCATCCAAAAATAGCGCTCCGCCGATAAACGAAATAATCGGGAAACGGTACTCAACGCTGGCTTCTAGGAAGCTGCGACCTGCTCCCATGTCGCCTTCGTCGTATCCGCGCACCGAGTTCGCGCCCCCCAAGGCAAAGGCTTCGTAGGGAGGCAAATCTCCGAAGACGGTGCCGCCTCTAAAACTGAATGCCAGGGTTTGAGGGCCGGGGGTAAAGTTAGTGTACTTGACTGGTAGGTACAAGCTGTAGCTGGCCCGCAGGCGGTTTAACAGGATGCTGCCGGAACCTACAGGAATCGATTGTTCCATCCCAAACCTGAGCAGCGAACCGCTAGTGGGGCGGAGGGGGTCGTTGCGCCGATCGCGCACAACACCTGCTTGCAAAGTTGTCAAGTCGTCGGAGCCCGAATCGCTAAAACTCAACAGGTTGCCGAGTTCGTCCTCGGACTCGCGCCTGCCTTTGCGATCGGTAATTGAGACTCGCTGGTACTGCAAGCCGACTGAAGCTGTCCACTCAGGATCTGCAAAAGGATTGCGCGACAGGGGACGGGTGAAATTGATGCCGGCACCGGTGCGGACGACGCGGGGTCGATCGTCGTTCGGCAATCTGACTTCCCGTTCCCCGCCGTCAAAAATCACGCTGATCGATCGTCTTCTAAACGCATTAATCGTATAAGAAGTCCGGTAAGGATCGCCCGCAATCCAGGGGTCGGTAAAACTCAGGTCAAACAACGTTTGGCGTTCCCCGATTTGTACTTCAGCCCCCAATTTCTGGTTCCTACCTCTCAAGTTTTGCTGCTGGTAACTCAGCGTACCGAACAAACCCGTAGCGGAACTCAAACCCGCACCCGCCGCCAGAGAACCGGTATTTTTCTCAATGACGTTGACAATTACCCTTGCCTTGCGGGGGTCAGTCGTTCCCGGTTCCAAGGCAAGTCGCACGTCTTCAAAAATTCCCAAACCAAACACCCGTCTCAAATCCCTTTCCGCCTTGGTGCGGTTAAAGATGTCTCCGGGCTTGAGTTCTACTTCGCGGGTGATGACAAACTGACGTGTGTTGCCTCCGATCGGCTGACCCGTGGCATCCGTTGACTCTCCCTCCTTGTTCAGGAAGCGGACATCAACGGATTCGATCTGGCCTTCTGCCACTACCAGGGTGACAGTGCCGTCGTCTGCTACTTGCGGGGCATCAGTGATTTGGCCCAAAACATAGCCGTTGTCTTGATACCACGCATTAATTTTTTTCACTCCCTCTTCAAAGCGGCGGAGGTTGAGAATTTTGCCGTATTGATCGCGGAAGCTTTCGTCAATTACGCTTTGGGGCAGCACTTGCTGACCGGTGATTGTCACTCCCCGCAGCACCGGATTTGGCTGCACAATAAAAGTCACCCGGACGCCCAACGGGGTGTCTTCCGGTACTGCCCGCACGTTTCTGAAAAAGCCCGTGGCAAAAATGGCGTTAATGTCTTGTTGCAGTTGGCTGCGGTTGGTCGTGCGTCCTGGTTGGGTGCTGATGACTCGGTAAATTTCGCTTTCCAGGTCGTCCGTCGCCCCGGTGACTGTAACTTCTGCAACTAGCACTTGCGGTTCTGCCGCCCCGGCGGGTGCGGGGGTTTGTCTGGGCTGCGGTGCTGGGCCAGGGGGTAATGGGGGAACGGTGTCAGCCGGCGGTCTGGTCGGGTCCGGTCTGGGGGTAACTTGGGCGTTTTGAGCGATCGTCCCTGGTTCCTCTGGTTTCCCTAGCTCTGCTGCGATCCAGGCGGGCGTTACAGCCGCTTCCGATGGGGGGAGCGAGCTGTCTTGTTGCGCGTCTGGCAGGGCGTTTTGGCTGCTAGAGGCGGGGGAGGGGTTGGATGCTAGCTCGGGTTTGATTTCAAGGCTCAGAGGTGAAACCGGGGAGGGGGTGTCTCTGACTCGGTTTGGGGGATCATCGCGGTCGTCCTCTCCTCTGGCAGGGGCCTCCGCTATTTTTAGGGCTTCGGCTTTGCTGGTTTTAGCGGCTTTGCGGTTTTGAGGAGGGTTTTGGGTTAATTCTGGAATGGGGCGATCGGGTAATTCGATCGACGGGGCGGGCGGAAGGGCAGCCACAGCTTCCTCTGCTGATTCAGAGTAGGATGTTTGGCCACTTGCCGAATTTGATAACCCGAATGTTGCTGAGGCAGTAAAAACTGCCACCAATACAGCAGATAAACGCATTTTTGTTCACTTTTTTGGGCAATCCACACACCACATTAGTCATTATTCATTAGTCATTAGTCATTAGTTATATAAGTCGGTGGAATTTCGCGCTGACCGCTAATTGATGACTGTTGACCGCTGATTGCTGACATCGAAAACAGAAGGGTGACAAACTGTGCAATTCTAGCGCATTACCAAGGCCTCTAGACTTTCTGAGCGAGAACGCGTTGGAGAACTTGCTGGTAAGCGGTTTCTACCGATCCTAAGTCGCGGCGGAATCGGTCTTTGTCCATAACACGGGCGTCGGGGTCGGCTTCTGCGTTGTCCCAGAGGCGGCAGGTGTCGGGACTGATTTCGTCGGCGAGGATCAGATTTTGATGTTGGTCGATCCCGAATTCTAGTTTGAAGTCTACCAGGGTGATGCCACACTGGCTGAAAAATTCTTTGAGTATTTCGTTAATTTCGCGGGCGGCGATTTCTAGTTGGTCTACTTGTTCGGGGGTGGCTAACTGCATTAGCAGCAGCCTGTCGCGGGTCAGCAGCGGGTCTCCCAAATCGTCGTTTTTGTAATAAAACTCCACCAGCGGCGGATTGACTATTGTGCCGAGGGCGAGTCCGGTCTGCTTGCAAAGACTGCCGGCGGCAATGTTTCTGACTACGACTTCCAAGGGCAAGATTTGGACGCGACAGACTCGCATTTGGTTGGGGGCCGGCGTGTCGATGAAGTGGGTGGGAATGCCTTTGGCTTCTAGCATCCGAAACAGGTGGGCGGATACGGCGCAGTTGATTTCGCCTTTGCCGACGATGCTGCCGCGTTTCTGGGCGTTAAAGGCTGTGGCGTCGTCTTTGAAGTGGGTCAGCAAAATTTCGCTGTCTTCGGTGGAGTAGAGGATTTTGGCTTTGCCTTCGTAGAGTTTGCGATCGGCTGACATGGCGATTAATAATGTAGATGAGTTTTAGATTTTACCGTAGCTCGATCGGGCGTTATTGGCGAGTTTTTGGATCTCGGCTGCGCCACTCAGAGCATGAGGGGCGAGTACACCTGCAGGTAGATCCCGCGAGCGGCCCAACCATAAATGATTCTTGACAAACGACAATAGAGATTAAACCTGCTGGGTTCGCGATCCGTGCTGACTAAACCTTACCAACGAGACGGGCGCTTAAAAAACATCTATAAAATGGCTGATTTATGCAAGACAAAAAAATTCATATTCTTTTGGTAGAAGATGATGAGGTTGATGTGATGAACGTCCGGCGAGCTTTCAAAAAAAATAACATCGTCAACCCCCTCTACATTGCTGCCAATGGATTAGAAGCTCTAGCTATATTACGTGGAGAAGCAAAAATAGATCCTCCCATGCCTCAAGCGCGCCGGTTGATTTTGCTGGACTTGAATATGCCGAGAATGAGCGGGATCGAGTTTTTGCAAGAATTGCGACTGGATGAATGTTTGAGGTCGATTCCAGTAATCGTCCTCACAACTTCTAATGAAGATAGAGATAAAGTAAAAGCTTATAATTTGAATGTAGCGGGTTATATTCTTAAACCCGTTACTTTTTCTAACTTTGTGGAAGTGATGGCTACCCTCAACAGATACTGGATGCTAAGCGAAATTCCCTAAAATTGGGAAAATTTAATAAAAAATTTATTTTTTGATCGGGCTTGGTGATTTTTCAGCGCTGCCGTTATTTTAATTCCTTTTTCCAGACTGCAGCTTTTTCGGAGTAATCCACAATTCGGTTGTTATGGACAAAATTCTCACAATTCTGATAGTTGATGACGATGCAGTCGATCGAATGGCGATCAAACGTTCGCTCAAGTCCGCTGGTGTTTCGGCAGAAGTTACTGAAGCAGAAGACTGCGCGGATGCCCTGGCCCAACTCTCGGTCAGCAAAAATTCTATGCAGGCTACCACGAAACTCTCCAAACCAAATAAATCTCAACCTTTAAGCGAGGTTGAGGAGACCGAAAAAGGGCTGCTATTAAATCAAATATTTGAGTGCAAATTTGACTGCGTATTGCTCGACTACGGATTGCCGGACGGTGACGGACTGAGTTTAGTAAAATATCTACGAGAAGCTGGGCTGAAAGTTCCCTTAATTGTGCTCACAGGTCAAGGCGACGAACAAATTGCTGTGGAATTAATGAAGGCAGGAGCTTCTGATTATATCGCTAAAAACAAGCTTTCTCCCAAAAGTTTGTCTCGCAGTTTATCCAATGCGATGCGCGTTTACCGCGCCGAATTTCAGGCGTTTCATACCAGTCAAAAGCTCAAGGAAAGTGAGGAACGATACAGGTTAGTTTTAGAGGGAGTGAACGACGGAATTTGGGATTGGGATTTAAGTAAAAATGAGGTTTATTGGAACGATCGCCTTTTGGAAATTATCGGTTTGTCGCGAAAGCAATTTGGCAGGACTATGGACGCTCTATACAACCGCCTGCACCCCGATGACAAGGAGGGAATTGTCGCGGCGATCGCCGCTCACTTGGAACAAGAAATAGACTATAATGTAGAATTTCGGCTGCTACACTCGAACGGTGTTTACCGCTACTGTACTTCTCAGGGAAAAGCTCAGCGGAATTCCCAAGGAAAACCGCTGCGAATGGCAGGCATGATTAGCGACATTACTGAGCGAAAACAGGCGGAAGACGCTCTGGAAAGGGAACGGCAGCAACTGAGACAAATTATTACTTGCGTGCCTGTAGCAATGGCGATGTTCGATACACAAATGCGCTATATGGCTAACTCTAAAAAATGGGTTAGTCAATTTAATTTAAACTTGCCGTCTCTGAATAATTTTAGCCATTACGAATTGTTTCCAGATACACCGAATCGCTGGAAAGTAATGTACCAAGAAGTGCTCAAAGGCAAGGTAGTTTCTGTGAGCGAAGATGCCTGGGAACGAGCCGACGGATCGGTTCTGTACCTGCGGTGGGCTGCTCACCCTTGGTACGATCCAGACGAGAAAGTCGGGGGAATAGTGATGGTTGCCGACAAGATTAATGAGTTGGTGGAAGCGCGGGAAACTGCCTTAGAAGCTAGCCGGGTGAAGTCGCAATTCTTGGCGAACATGAGTCACGAAATTCGCACTCCGATGAATGGGGTTTTGGCAATGGCTCAATTGCTGCTGCGCGCTCCTCTAGAACAGAAACAGCGGGACTGTGCTCAGACGATTTACCGCAGTGCTGAGCATTTGCTGAATGTTATTAATGATATCCTCGATTTCTCTAAAATTGAAGCGGGAGAAATGCGACTGGAAAAGGCTAATTTTGATTTGGATAGTTGCGTTGAGTCGGTGATAGAAATCATAGCGCATTTGGCCGAAGAAAAAGGTATTGAATTGAATATTTTAGTTGACAGCTCAGTGCCGAGAAAGTTGGTGGGCGATTTGGGCAGATTGAAGCAAGTTTTGCTGAATTTGACGGGTAATGCGATAAAATTTACCGATCGCGGTCAAGTTCTAGTTCACGTAACTGTGAAACAGGGCAACAGACGGGCCGACGGTAGACAAGAAGCAAGATTGCTATTTTCGGTGCGGGATACTGGCATTGGAATTTCGGTCCAAGGGCAAACAAAGCTGTTCCAATCTTTTTCTCAGGTAGACGATTCTCCTACTAGGCCTTACGGCGGGACGGGTTTGGGTTTGGCTATTTGTAAGCAGTTAGTGGAGATGATGTCCGGCGAGATTGGAGTTCGCAGTTTGCTAGGCAGCGGTTCGACTTTTTGGTTTACGGTACCTTTGGAAAAACAGTTGCCAGTGGAGCCTCAAGATCCCGAACTTGCGGGCAAGAAGCTGTTAGTAGTCTCTGGAAGTGCTTTGAGGAGGGCAGCGGTGCGATCAATCGCTCAAAGTAGGGGTGCGCGCTGCGACGAGGCAGAAACTGCTGCTGAGGCTTTTAGTTGGTTTAAAAATGCCCAAGGCAGGATTTCTCAGAATTCGGGAGAGGGTGGAAAAAGCTGGGATGTGGTGCTTGTGGACTTGCAAATGCCGGAGTTGGATGCAGAGGAATTTGCTAGGAAAGTGCGATCGACCTCGACAGTTGGGTCGTTAATCGCCATGACTGGTTTGCGAGAACAGCCGAAGGCTGAATCGCTTTGCAGTCGGGGTTTTAACGGATATTTGATCGAGCCGGTGCGACCAAGCCGCCTGCTTGAGGCTTTGCAGGCGCCGGTGAAGGGAACGGGCGAGTTTGGGAGAGTGGAGGCTGCTAATACTTGCAAGTTGCCGCCAGTTAATTCTCAATATGTTACTCCGAATTCGCTGTCATCGCTGAGAATTTTGGTGGCGGAAGACCACCCGATCAATCAACAAGTTCTTGTCGAACAGTTGGCAGTTTTAGGCTATCAGGCTGACTGCGTGGTCAACGGTCAAGAAGCGCTGGATTTGCTGGCAAAAAAAAGCTATGATTTAGTGCTGATGGACTGTCAAATGCCGGTACTTGATGGTTACAAAACGGCGCAAAAGTTGAGGCAAATCGAAGGAAGTGATCGGCATACTTTTGTGATGGCTTTAACTGCTCATGCTATGCCGGGGGAACGAGAAAAGTGTCTGGCGGCGGGGATGGACGATTATCTCAGCAAACCTGTAGATTTAGATGCTTTGGCGGCGGCCCTGAAAAAGTATGAAGCCCTAAACGTTCAGGGTGAAAATAAGTATGGAGTTAAAAGTATAAATTCGGAAAATAAATCTCACTTAGCAACAAATTATACAGAAGTTATGGAAAAAGCGCAGGTTGTAGCTCTGCCGACACCAAGGGCGATCGCACTTCAAACTTGGGAACATAGAGACTACGACGGACTGTTCGACAAGAGCAGATTGGAGCAACTCGGACGAGTCAATATTAAATTGCCAGAGCGACTTTTGCAAGCTTTTGTGGCAGACGCTCAAGCTGATATCGCTGCGGCCAAACTAGCCGTAGAAGCTAAAGATTGGCAAGCTGTGGAATATCAAGCCCACCGTCTCAAAGGAACTTCTGCTAATGTGGGAGTTGCTCTGATGTCGGATTTGGCCGCACAATTGGAGCATCAAGCGCGATGCTTTCAATCTGAAACACCAGAGGTGGAATTGTTAAATATTGAGAGGATTGAGAACATATTAGTGAGTTTGTCCAGTCATTTAGCCCTGGTTCAAGAATTTGTGGAAACTCGAATTTTGGGTTAATATCTTACTCGCTCGTAGTCAATCGTAGTCGGCGATAAAAATCGCCATTACAAAAACGAAGTCCCTCTCTAAGAGACTAAGAAATAAAGCGGTACGGTACGGAGTGTGCATCATACATATAGAAATTATAGGTAAATTTTGTTGGTTTCTTCACTCCCTGTCCTCTGCGTTCTCTGCGGTTAATTAAAAAAATAATTAATTTAGCTATGAATTACGATACCAGTACAAACAATATCTTAGAGATCAATTCATTAGAAAATAATGAAGAAATGCTTACGCCTTTGAGGGTTTTTGCTCAGGAAGTTTTATTGTATGAAAACAAGGCGGTTGGTGAGCAAAGATCGGTAAATGCTGTGCCGTCTCCCCCCGAAGAAATCAATAATTTTTGTGTTGAGAATCTCCTAGCAAAAGTGGCTCGCTGCTGTCGGGAAAGCAAGGTTGGAAAAAAATTACCGACCGCTTTTTACGTTCACGTTTCGGCTTTGCAGACACTCAACCCTGTCCTCAAAATCTACGAAAATTGTGCCAGACGCACTCTGGAAAATATTGATGAAGCAACTTTAGTTAAAATTTCACTCCATCAACCTAAAATATCTTATCTTTTTTACCCAGATTTCGATACAGATGCTCATCCTGGTTTGCAAACCAGCATCCAGATTAATCTCGCAACTGGGGAAGTTAAATATTTCGATTACAGCAACAGCGAAAATCCCCCTGTTTTGCACCGTAAGGAAACTTTTGTAGCAGCAGATTATCCCCATTACGAAAAGTTTTCGAGGCTGACTCGCTGCGAGGAAAAGTGGGGGCTGCTTGACAATACTAGCGTTATCGGCACTCGCGAGGGTTGGCTCAAATATTTGGGATATTGCGGTGTGGAAATCCAAGATCATACTGTTGTCGAACGTTTGAAACAGGAGAATAGTGAGCTATCAATTCCTAAGATTGAGCGGCACAAAGCTGCAATGGTACGCAATTCGCTTTCTAAACCTCTGCGTCTGGTTTTAGAAGCAGATTTAGCGAGGGACGGGGCTACTTTTTTTGATTACGGTTGCGGTTACGGCGGGGATATTAAATATATTGCACAAGAGGGTTATGCTATTTCTGGTTGGGACCCATACTATCAGCCGGATACTCCGCGAATTTGTGCTGATATTGTGAATATTGGTTACGTGATTAATGTCATTGAATCTTTGGCGGAACGCCGAGAAGCTTTGCTGAATGCTTGGGAATTAACTAAGAATTTATTAGTTGTAGCAGCTCAGGTTTTGATTGACGATCGCCAACAAGGTCAAATTGTTTACGGGGATGGGGTGATTACTTCTCGGAATACTTTTCAGAAGTATTACGAACAAGAAGAGTTGAAGGTTTATATCGACCAAGTTTTGAGTGTGGATGCAATTCCTGTTGCTTTGGGGATTTATTTTGTGTTTCGGGATGCTGCGGAGGGTGAAGGTTTTCGTGCTTCTCGGTTTCGATCGCACTTATCGACTCCCAGAGTGCGATCGCAAGTTAAGCGGTTTGAGGATTATGCGGAAATGCTGGCTCCTTTGATGGCTTTTGTGAGCGATCGGGGCCGCCTTCCAGTTAAAGGCGAATTAGCCGAAGAATCACCAATTAAGGAGGAATTTCACAGTTTTAATCGCGCTTGGAGGGTGATTTTGCAAGCAACGGATGCGGATGATTGGGAGAAAATCGCCGACAAGCGCCGCCAGGATTTGCTGGTGTATCTGGCTCTGATCGGTTTGGGCGATCGGCCTTCAATGCGCCGACTCCCAGCTCAAATCCGCAACGACATCAAAGGTTTGTTCGACAATTATCAAAAAGCTTGCACTTTGGCTGATTTAATGCTGTACAGTTTGGGCAAAGCTGATATTGTTGCGGATTGCTGCGAAGATAGTGCGATCGGCTACAAACAGCCCGGTACTCTTTCAGTTCACGTCTCTGCATTAGAAGAACTAGACCCTTTGCTCAGGCTTTACGAAGGCTGCGCCAACCGCACAATTGGCAGACTTGACGGCGCGACAATCATCAAATTTTACGCTCGCAAACCTCAGATTTCCTATTTATTTTATCCCGATTTTGACACGAACCCGCATCCCGCCCTTCACACTTCTATGCACATAGATTTGCGCGACCTTTCTGTCAGTTATCAAGACTATTCTGATGTGTACAACCCGCCAATTTTATTGAGAAAAGAAGCTTTTGTTACTGCTAGTTATCCCCATTACGACAAGTTTGCGAAACTCACCCGCCAAGAAGAGAAGTTAGGGATTCTCGATCGTGGCGCAGTTAAGAAACATCGGGAATGGGTGAAGTGTTTGGAGGAAAACTGCGTTAAAATTAAGGATCATAAGTTGTTTTGGCGATCGAATGCTGACCCAGAAAAGTTGAAAATGCTGCAAAAAGCTGCCTCGGAACGTCAGCAGAAAAAGATTGAGGTAAATGGGGGAAAGATTGAACAAACCGTAGAGGGTACAGAGAGCACAAAGGATGGAAAAAAGGTTCAGATTGAAGCAGTTGAGGATGGTACTGTTACGATCGAAACCTTGAATTAGAGAGGGGCGATCGGGTAAGGCTCGGTCTAACAATGCTCAGGTATAAAAGAGAGATTCGGAGGTTTTTTCATGAAAATAATTTGGGAAAGGATTGATAATTGGCTGGCAGCCAATGCACCTCAAGTGCTGAAAAGTCTCAGACCGGGCGCTACTGATGAGGAGATCGATCGAGCAGAAGCATTCTTTGGTGTAGAGTTTCCCGAAGATTTCAAGCTGTCTTACCGCGTGCATAACGGTCAGGATGAAGAATCTTATTCCCTGTTCCCCAACTTGGAGTTCCTCTCTCTCCAAAGCGCGATCGAAATATCTGAAAAATGGCAGGATTGTTCAGACGATAATTTTAGGTGCGATCGTGACAACATTTTTGAAGGAATCTGGAACGGTTGGTGGAACCAGAATTGGATTCCATTTACAATGGAAAGCAATGGTGCTTGCAACTGCGTAGATTTAGCTCCAGCAGCAGGCGGAAATTTTGGACAAGTCATTATTGTAGAGTGGCAGGAGGCTACCCGATGGCTTATTGCACCTAATTTTCGAGTTTATCTGGAGACCTTTGCAGATGCACTAGAACGAAGAGAATATTGGTTTTCTGAGAATGGTTATGGGTTAGTCGATCTAGTTGACTTTGAAATACTCGATCGCGCAGTTGATACTGATCGATACGGGAGCGTGTCACTTTTGTGATGAGTAAAAATACTTAAGCAGCTTTTCGTGATTTACCAATTAAGCCGTTTAAGTAA
>NZ_JAUBSD010000025.1:0-76959 GCF_036704575.1 Microcoleus sp. K5-D4 | reverse complement strand
ATATGAGGACGACCAGACATTGTAATTCTCTCCTTTACTTTTTACACAAGTCTATCACATCTTTAAAAAAATGGTATAATAAATCTAAACCGCCAGCATGAGGCACGTCTGGAGAAGCAATGAACTCCAACCCCTGGTCTCGAAGTTGCGATATTTTATGCTCCAATACCAACTCTGCGATTTGGACAACTGAAGCGGTCACAGAGAGCGATCGACCTAACACTAATTCAATTTCAGCAGTTGGTAGCCCTAGACTCGAAACAGCCAGCCGCTTTTTAGCAGCTACCGGATCTGAACCAAAATCAAGGGAACAATTGCGATCGCAAAAATTATCTACAAGAACTTCGACTTCAAAACGATCGGGTAACGGACATTTGAGTAGAGGAATTAATGGACTTAGCTTTGATGGCAATTGGATGTACTCGCCCAGCAGTACCCAATATTGGTCGGCCCAACGCCCTTTCAGCTCAAAGAATGCGTTAGCCAATTGAGAATAACGTCGGACAAGAGGCTGTTCGGTACTGTCTGACTCCAAAATGTCCTCTAACAAAAAGATACCGGCGCAGTCATTTTCCAGCAGAAATTGCAGGACATCACTCTCGACAGATAGCTCAGTTTTGCATAGGACGCATTCACTGTTATACGTTTCCGAAATATCTGAAACGCTTGTCAAGTCTGAATGACCACCTAATTTCGGGAGATGTTTATCCAAACACCGCACCTGTTGAAGAGTTGCATAGCCGGGATTCCAATAATAAACAGGTAAACAACACTCACTGGCGTACTGATGAAATGATGACAAGATTTTTTGGCGATCGGCACTGTAATATTCAAGGGCAACTATGGGAGTTTGAATGACTATTAAATTTGACCAATTATTGAAAGTTTTCATGATTCATATACAACTCAATACAGGATGTTTAACATAAAAATTTAACTAACATAATTAAGATTTAACTTCCTACTAATGAGCGAAATACGCCCCCTCAACTGGAGGGGGTAATTGTGCCTAACGGCACTCATAAATTGATGTTAAGCAAGTTAAATTGTCAATCATGGTCACAACTAAAAAACAAACCGCAGCCACTCCTATTCGTTCTCAGTCACCAGTGCCTGCTAAATCTAAACCGCCTGAAAAGCAGAACAGTCAAACAGTCGGCAGTAACAATGGAGCCAAATCTAAACCTCAACCTAACCTCAGCCCGGAGCAACTTGCTGGCGAGCTAGTCAAACAGATTCGGAATACAATTCATAAGAAGTACGGTGTGACAATTCAGCGTCGCGATAGCCGTATTTCGACAAAGGTTGGCCACGCAATTCGCGAAAAACTGGGATTGGATATTCAAGCTCAGTTGAATAAGCGCAACGGTAATGGCAATGGTAAAAAGTTCGACTGGCAAGATTGGAACAATATTGTGTTTCCCAAGCTAGTTGGCCGACCAGATGAACTCAAGTATGATGTCGAAGTTGTTGCCTTAGCGATGAGCCAACTTTACGATACAATTGCTGACAACCCACAAGCTGCCATTGCCGATTTAATGGAGTTCAATGCTCAAAGCTTAAAGCGTCGCAACGAGTTAGCTAAATCCTCTGAAGAAGATACTGAAGAACTCGATGACGACGACGAACTCGATGATGAAGAGGATGAAATTGATGACATACTCGATGAAATTGATGAGGATGACGAAGACTCCGAAAGCGATGAGGACGAGGATGAGGATGATGACGATGAGGAGGATGATTTTAGTTTAGACGAAGACGAAGAATTTGAGGAAGACGACGAATAATTGCTAAAGTTTGATTAGAAAGCTCTGCTGAAAAAGCAGAGCATTTTTTTGCCTCTATCGAGGCCTTTTCCATGAATCGCGATGCTGGGTAATGATTGTCGCCACCGTCCGAATCAGGACGCTCTGGGAAGCAGACCCAACAAATTCACAATCAAGGAAATTTTGACCTTGGTTGTGAATTGGATTTTACCCGCCCACCCACCACTAATTTTTTTGAATTAATTGTAATTAGCGAACTGTCGTCGCTTTAGTTGTGAAGAAAAAACACGCTTGAGGGTTAATCATGGCTAATCGCAAATCCGCTCCAACTCCGATGCAAAAGCAATTTGCAGAAACTCTTGAAGAACAACGATTCGAGATGTTTTTGCACGTTGCCCGCGAGTTAACGGGACGTTCCAAACAACGACAGTTGCAGAAAGGTAAAGCTCTTGACTGGGAAGCGTTCAATACTTGGTTTAACAAGCAATATGAAGGCTACTCGGCTGACGAGATACTTGAAGAAATCTTGAGCAACGTTTACTGGCTTTCATCTGAGCAAGCAGTGATTGACTTGCACTTCCGTTATATCGAATCGGCAGTCAAAGCTTCTCATAAGAAAAAGGTAACTGACGATAATGAAGAGATTGATGATTTTGTCAAGTAATCAATGACGACCCCCGATAAAGGGGATAAAATCCTGCTTGGAGCAGGATTTTATTGGCCCGCCCACCCACCGCATCAGTTCGATTTGCGACATTTACGGTCGCATTCTCAGAAGGCTTTAGTTAAACGTTAAGCTGTTCGGCATTTAAAGGAGGATAGTAGGGTGCGTCAGTACATAAGCGTTTCCCATGTATAGTCAGTGTTCTACCCGTGGCACCTTACCTGGATCGTTAATGGTTTAAATGCTCCACAGCTTACCTGGATATAAGCTAGATAGCAGCATATCTGCCGGCCGCGACGAAGATTTGTTGTGCGGTTAATTGCAAGTCTGGAAACATTGAGGAAATAAGCCGATCGTCATTTTGAAACAAGTGTTTTTGATACTCGTCTTCTCGCAGCGTACAAATTGTAACTGTCGGCTGTTTGGGTTTGCCAATATATTCTCTGCCACCAATGCCCAAATAGTCAACAATCCAATACTCAGGCACTCCAAGCAGGGCGTAATCTTCAACTTTGCGAGCGTAATCGTTCTGCCAGTTGGTGCTAACGACTTCAGCAATCAGTTTAATAGAAGAACCTGATGTAATTACAGGTTCTTGTTGCCATAAAGGTTCATTAATTAGTCGAGTTTGGTCTAATACAAGCACATCGGGGCGAAAGGCTGTTGCTGTTCCTAATAGTTTGATGAGACAGCGAGGGGGGATAAGGTACGGTAGATCCAGGCGGTCAATTTCTACATTCAGCTTTCGCCCGATCAACCCGGATACTTGCTCGTGGGGCCCTGTTGGTTCCATTTCGGTTAATTCACCATCAATCAGTTCGTAGCAATCACTGTCGCCGTAGTTGGTAATAAATTCATCAACAGTTATAAGTTTTGGAGGTGAGTGAACCATTATATTTTTCCTGATACATTTACACGGCACAAAACCGTAACTTTTAAAAAGTTTTTACCTATAAAGAGCCCGTCATTACTATCAATAAAACTTCTAGTAACGAGTTGATAGAAAGTTTTTTTATCTAACCTCCCTTTCCATATCTGGCGATTAGTTACTTTTTTCACCATTGCCAAGGGGAATCAGACCCCGGCCAATCTGTTCTATCAACTCGTTGAGACTCAATCCGCGTTCAATGGCGATCGCACGAATTCCCTCCCATCCCACCGACGTTACCTGAATATTCCTTTGCTTCTTGGGTTCTTCATAGCGAGGTTGTCCGCCTGAGCGGTTGAGATTGGCTAACGAGTTGGGATGAGGCTGGATTCCTTTACTAGGTGGCATAGCGTTGATAACGTTTCCCTTTTTCAACTATTTTCGCATTTTCTTGACGGTCTTCGACAGTCGCTATGTTATCGTTGAATAATTCAACGAAAATTCAGCCCGCGCCTAGCCATAAGCTGCGTACAATAGTCAGCGCGGGCGCGACTGGCATGAGACAAGCGAGTCAGGAATGCGTCAAATGCAATCAGAAGCCGACAATCAAGAGCAACAACCGTTAATCGTTTTGCCAGGGGGTGTTGGTGTGTACACCTCCTTCGTTGCGGAAGAACTGCGGATAGACTCTGAATTCCAATCCCTCATCCCTCCCCTAAGTAAGGGCGAAAAAGCAGCCCTGCAAGCCAGTATTCTGGAGGAAGGATGCCGCGACCCGTTAGTAGTCTGGGTCGAGGAAAAGCTTCTCATCGACGGTCATAACAGGTACGCTATATGTACCGCGCACGGCATACCCTACCAAATTGTAGAGATATCTTTTGACAGCCCGAACGCAGTCAAGGTCTGGACAATCGCCAACCAACTGGGGCGGCGCAGCCTGACACCGGAATCTGTTAGTTACCTGCGGGGCACTTGGTACGAACTGATCAAGCAATCTCGCGGGGGCAAGCGTTTGGCAAACTGTCAAAATGACAGTTTGACAGATGAAACAGCGCGAGAACTGGGGGAACAGTTCAAAACTTCTCCCAGGACAATTTACCGGGATGCCAAATTTACTCAAGCTGTAGATGCCCTCAGTTCTATTGGAGGAGACGAAGTGAAGTGGAAAATACTGACCCGCTCTGCTGGGCTGACAAAAAAAGAAGTTATCGCCTTAGCTGCTGAGGTACACAGCCGTCCAGCCAAGGTTGCCAAAGCTTTACAGGGGCGCGGCCTGGCCCCCAAACCTGAAAAGCAACCTGCCATCGCTCACCACCTGATGCTTAAAATGGGTGCCTTAGTGGAAGTGTACGCGCCAGATCGCGAAGATGTTAACGGCAGATTGGGCCGCATTCACTCAGTCGGGGAGAAAACCGCCACTGTGTGGATGCGACACATCCCCACCGTTACTATGCACTTGTACACCTTCAAACACTCGGCTCTTACTGCTGTACCGCTCGAAAATCAACCCGAACTTCAAGAAATTTGCGATCGCACTGACCGACTTCACAAATTAGGAATCTAGATCCGTTTGAAGTCGAAATTCTGAACTTGTTAGAAAGAACAACGCCTCTTACTCCCACCGAATTGCAGTATTTAGCTAGTCAGACGGGAATCCCCACACTATATCGCTTCGATTAGTGTGGATGACGAGATGAACAAATCTTTATTTGCCAACATCGTTACTTGACATAATTATTAAATTACTGCTTGACACAATATAGTTTTTTCTGGTATTTTTATTCTCAGCAAATGCGTAAAGGTCGTAGCGCAATGAAAGTAACATATCAGTATCAGTTCTATCCCAACACCATTCAAAAGTTAAGCCTAAATTATTGGTTGAGAATTTGTCGCTATTGGTACAACAGGCAGCTAGGCGATCGATTTGATTGGTGGGAGAGTAACCGGACTGCTATAAATGCTTGCCCATTAGTTTCTAGCATCTCTACGCCTCGTGAAAAGCCTAACTACTATTCCCAAAAACAACAATTACCAGTCATCAAAAAAGACCTAGTAAAAGTCTTCCACAGTGGCGAGCTATTGGACTTCAAGCAGGTAGATTCAACTATTCTGCAAGATGTTTCTAAGCGAGTAGATAAAGCCTTTGAGTGGTTTATCGTAGGGGACAGTAAAGGCGGGCGATCGGGTAAGCCCCGATTCAAGACTGAAGCGGATTACCGGACGATGACTTTTTCTACGGCTAATAACGACTGGATTAAGCTGGTTCGCAAGAATTGGTTTTATATCCGATTGCCGAAGTTGGGTGTCATAAAAGTTCGGATGCACCGCCCAATCCCCAATGGATTCACTATTAAGCAAATTAGTGTAACTAGAAAGGCTGACGGTTGGTTCATCCAGATAATGCTTGAAGACGCTTCAGTACCCCAGTTTATTCCTGATAAAGTTACCCCAAACTGGGATAACTCAATTGGGTTGGATGCGGTGCTACATGAAGATGTCTATTTAGCAACATCGTCAGGGGAAAAGCTACCTTCGTTGAAACCGCTTCGCAAAAACCAAGCTAAGTTAGACCAGATATCAAGGAAGCGGAACAAACGGAAGCGCGGTTCTAAAGCCCGACGGAAATTAGCCAAAAAAGAAGCGAGACAGCACCAAAAAATAGCGCGTTGTCGCCAAGATTTCCACTACAAAACAGCTCACAGACTTGTCAGGTCTGGAGCTAAATTCTTTTTTCATGAGGACTTAAACTTAAAAGGCTTAACAAAACGGAATAAAGTTAAGCAAGATAATGAGGGTACTTACCTCCCAAACGGTCAATCAGCTAAATCAGGATTAAATAAGTCTTGGCTGGATGCTGCGTTCGGTCAGTTTTTTAAGACGCTGGAATACATAGCCGAAAAAGCTGGATCAGTCGTCGTTCCGCAAAAACCTGCTTATACCTCAATGGTTCTGTGCTATCGGAATGAAATTGTTTTTACCGATTGCGGTATACGAAACTATTGGGATGAGCAACATTCTTTAATGGTCGATCGCGATGTTAACGCCGCGATTAATTTAAAGAGACTTGGGTTGGGCATTTTCCCAAGGAGAAAACGCCGTAGCGGGAATCTTTCTATAGTAGGAACTATAGATGATAGTACCGCGAAGGAAATTTTGCACACCCTTCATCGGGCTGCAAAGATGCCCACGTCATAGCTGTACTCAGCTTGACGTGGGAGTATGTCACAACAGATTGAGAACAGACACAAGCTTGATTGAGTACCTTGCAACTATTTTTCCTTTTGGCAACAGCAATAACTTCGGAAATTTTAGTTGATTCACTTGATACTTCAAACACTGAGTCAATCAATTTTTGTTGAGTTGCTAATTGTCGCAGTGAATAACAAGCTATTGCTCGCACTCGCTCGGGAGACTTGCTAGCATTTTTGGCAGCAAACGGTCCTCAGAAAGCACTCAGTACAATCTTAATCTGTTCCGATATTGGGTATGTTTGACTCAAACAGTAATCCCAAACCATCTTATCGAATGGGTCGTCTAGTGCAACTAAAACGCCCGATATTTTCGACTGCACTTGCTTCGGATTTTGGTCAGATAACGGCTGATTGTTCAAATTGGCAATCATAGATTTCTCCTGTTAAACTAACTTATTTACATCCCATTAGCGACTTTTGTACCGCGGTTCCCGCTGTAATGCGGTACACTTAATGAATCCTCAACATTTAAGAAATTAGTTTGTTAATTGTTGCTACTGTACCTCATAAAAGCGGGAACCGCTGTATTTGCCATCAAGGAACAAACTTTCGTTCTTGAGGGGAGCGAATCCACAAAGTACAAAATCCTTTTTGTGCAGGTTTACCCTCTACTGTCAGCGTCACCCCCAATCGATTTATCTCAGTTTCACACAATTTTTTGTCACCTTTTTCGCTCAACAAAGCTTGATTCCAGCTCATAAGTTGGCGAGCATATTTCCCTTCATTGCTTGTTGCCCACTGAATTGTATCCGCGTTCTTGCGAGCAAACTGACCCTCTTTGCTCAGCCCCCATTCGAGCGCTACGGCTTGTTCTAAAGTGAGCTGGCGCGGCCCTTTTGGGTCGAGTTCAGGCGGTGGAATGAACCGGGGCACAGCTAACCCGATAAAAGCGCCGATCGCCATTGCCCCTAACACCACCCCGCTCCCAAAAATCACCGACCAAATATCGTGAGCAACTTTCTCTAAAGCTGCTTGTCGCACTAGGGTGTAAACTGAGTTAGAAATGTGGCGATGTTGCACCTTAACAGCCGCTTTTCCCTGCCGTTCTAAAAACTCCCTGCTTTCTTTTTCCCAATTTTCAGTAAGCTGGCGAACTTGTTCCAGTTCTTGAGAAATAACAGCTTGAGAATCTTTCAAATCACCTTGCCATTGAGATTGCCAATTCTTGAAAAACTGGTCAATCTCTTGTGGTTTTTTTTCTAACAGCAGTTCGAGTTGACCTGTAGCCAGCAATACGATAAAAAGCGGGTCATTTTTATTGAGACCGTATCGGTAAGCTGTCTGAATGACATGAGAGCGAAATTTGGAGTCTTTGCCCTTGAGTACCTGGCTGATTAGTGACTCAGTATCTCTCTCGTACATGGGAGGGGCAGATAAAGGATCTCTGTTCAGAGCTTCTCTTTCCCTCGAATCATCGTCTATGAGTTCCCAAAACTCCTCTTCATTTAGCTTACTCCCATTTGATTTCAACTTTTCTTCTACTGCATCTTCTGGGACTGTATCTGGAGAATCGGGCAAATTTTGCGAATTTTCAGCGGATTGTAGGGAATTATTTTTGGTATTATTAAGTCTGCCCTGTTCCCTTGGCGTTTCCAATATCTCGCCAAACTCTTCAGAGTCAACTTCGGAAAGTTCTTCTAAAAGTCGATCGGACATTTAACCTCCTACCTAATCAAAATCATAATCTTTATGCTGTTCTGCATCGCGCATTCTATAGTGTGAACTCATATTTTGTCCGTCTCCTAACGAGTTCATCACCCATTGACTGTAAAATTTACAGGAATACCCGCAAATTATCGGTTTAGACACTATCTGTAGTATTAAGATGTGTTTCGCCACACCCAGCCCGCTGGCCCAGTGGTGAAGAAGTTTTTGAAACCCTGGAAATCTCGTAGCGGGCGATCGATCTTCTTACTTTCAGAATTTAAACGCAATAAACAACGTTTATTGCTAATATCCAACGCCTGGGATAACACAACTGCGTTGATTGCACTCAGCCAGCGGGCTGGTTTCGGCACACCCTATCAGTAGAGTCTGTGCGTAAGCCTTAATTTAGATTCTTAAAAGCTTACGATACCTTTTTTACAAATTACAGCCTCCTGAGACTTTACAACCTGTTGCTTATTTAGTTACTCATTTTGTTGCTCATTTTCTCTCTGCATTTCCTCATTTTTTTTTTGTTCATAGGGAGCGATAACTTCTTTTTTATTGCGATTAGGCGCGTTGTTAAACAAGCCTACATCTTCTATCAGACGGAAACAGTCTTCCAGAAAAGTATGCAATCGCTGCTGACTAATCAAGAAGAACTCTGAGTGTTTCATTGCTTGAGAAAATGACAACCGCTTCGTATCAATAAACTTGCGCTCTCTTGCACTCAGCGCCGGCAAATCTACGACAGGAATTCGGTAATTATTAATGAGCTTGTTCATTTCCTTATGGCTTTGTACGTGCGACCAATCTTTGCAAACTCCAAAATTGCGGACAAAAATGTGATTTAGCTGACCTTCAAAGTAGTTGAAAGAGTCAATAAACATTTCAATGCTGTCCGTCGTGCCACCGCAAATAAACCACTTGCATACATCAACTCCTGACTGCTCTTTAAAATCAGGAGAAGTTAAATTAGCTTCGTCAATCCATTTGTTGATAATGCCGTAAACCCGAGCGGGTAAATTGACAATCACAGGAGTTTCTACTGCTGTTTCAAAAATAATATCGATATCGAAAAACTTCTCTTCATCCTCAACTAAAGCTACGATTTTTGCATTGTGTTCAGGATAGCGCTGCTGCACGTCAGGATTTTGAAAATCACCATCAATTAACGTGTACAGCAGTTCATACTTCTGATTGAATTCAACCAGAATCCGAGTTAGCATCGACTTGCCAACGCCACCTTTCTCGCCGTCAACCAAGTGAATCATGTTAGTCATTTCATTCCTCCTTGCGGGATGTCGATGTCTATTCAAGACTTAATAATTTTTAACTAAAGCTAGGTCCGACCATTGCCGGATCGAAACCAGCTAAGTTAAATGCGCTGTTTTCAAACTCAATTTCTCCCGCAAATTCCTCGGGTTCTTTTTCTTCGGGCAAACTTGCGGGATTTGAACTCTCAGGGGCAGTTAATTCCGTAGCAATAGATGTACTTGGATTCGACAAGTGAGAGAAAGTAGCTAAAGGAATTAAACCCGAAGAAATACCAGGGGCAATTACTCCTAACTCGGTACAGTTAAATCCCGCATCTCGGCAAACTTCATCTATCTGCCTGAGCAAAAAATTAATGCTTTCTCGCCTCAAATACTCTAAGTCTGTACTAGAATGACTACCGCTATTGCGTAAAGCTGCTAACAGCCACCGCGCTTTGATTAGAGGTAAAATCGTTTCTTTGAAGCTAAAAAAAGGATGATTTTGCAGGTAAGATAGCAAGATAGCGTCTTCGGAATCTGGCAAAACTTGACAGCGCCAGCAAAATTCCTTGTAACGTTTTCTAGGCATAATTCCTCACCTTCTTTCCCGCACCTCGGTAGGGCCCTCCCAATAAGAGAGCTGCATCTAAGTTTGCTTCTGATTCCTCTAATGAAGGTTCTGTATTCGACGACGACTCATGACTCAATTTATTAGAATCATCTAAGCAGCTATCTTTGATACTTGAATCAGCCTTTTGTTGAGCGCAAATTTCAATTTTTTGTTCAGTAATATCTTCAGTTTTTTGTTCAGCGGGTTCTTCAATTTTTTGTTCAGTAATATCTTCAGTCTTTTGTTCAGTAGATTCCTCAAATTTTTGTTCAGTAGATTGCTCTGATTTAGCGTGAGTAAATTGCTCAAATTTTAATTTAGTAGGTTGCTCGGATTTTGGGTGAGTAGGTTGTTCAGATTTTAGCTTGGTAGATTGTTCAGATTTTGGCTTGGTAGATTGTTCAGCACATTCTTTTACACTCTGTATATCAGTTGTAGGCACTGGAGCATCTCCTGAACTGGAAGTTGTATCTTCTGCCCTCTGAGAAGTTGCCGCAACAGACCTTTGCCTCAGTACCTCAAACTGAGATTTGAAGTAAGAAAATAGTCCGTAAACATCAGCTATGCGACAACCTAAACCATCAGGATCGAGCGTTTTTGGCACTGTTATACCTGCGTGCCAAGATAGCGAATAATGAGAAAACTGATTTCGCAGTTCTGGCTTCATATATTCAGAAGTCCCCCCGCAAAATACAATTTCATCTAAATCGGGCGGCAGCACTTCATTAATCCAATGAGATAGCATTCGAGCGTAGTCGAAGCGAGACAGCTTGACTGCTTCAATCAATTGGTCAACTTCTCGATCTTTCGCTGTCTCCTCTCGATTCCGAGCAATTCGGTAAAAGTAAGGGCGGTTGTAGCTTACGCCCGCTTGAGCGATTGATAAAGCCAAACGGGAAGCATCGTAGTTAGAGGTTCGCTCTTGAACTAGATCCACCAACCTTACCATTCCTAAGTCTGAAGTTTTGCCCTTACCGACAGCACCGCGTGCCGAAACTATTACCGAAGCATTGCGAAATCCTACCATAACAAAGGCAGTTACCCGCTGCTTGAAGGCTGAACCTAAATTACTGTTGTGGATCAAAGCAATGCCGCCACCTTCTTGCAAAGCTTGGGTTTTGTCCAGGGTGACGGATAGCTTGCCTGTGGGTGTTTCAAATGAAGCAGAGTATTGACTTAAGAGCTCAAAAAATTGCTTGGAGTCATTAAATTCGCCTGGGGGCAAGAAAACGGAGATCGCAGTGCTAAATTGATTGCCTAAATTTAACTTCCGCGACACTACCCACAAAGCTGCTAGAGCTTTGTACAAAGCGCTACTGTACTTCAGTCCCGCCAAACCGATGTGAGCATTGAATTGCGATGCTGCCAGGTAGCCAACGGCTCGGCATTCATTACCAATTGCCACCCAAGCAATATTTTCGGGAGATGCTGATGCGAGGTTGGGTTGTGTGAAACAATTGGCTATGTCTTGGCTCACTGGCCCCACCTGCGATTCCATTACAAAGGAGCTTGCTTTACTGCCTGCTTGCGAGCTTTGGCAGAAAACTCTAGTAGATAAGCCGCCAAAATCTATAGCCAGAATCGCATCTGGTATTGATGGTTTTTTCTTCATGAACGCTGGCTTTTATTACGTTATAAAACGATAGTATTGGCTTCCATTTAAGTCTGACCTCACCAAATCCGGTGGTTTTGGATAATTAAAATAGCCCCCTCCAAATGGCGGGGACAGGCTGCCTTTCAAGGAAATTATCTCGGTTTTTGCCTATTGCTTTGCGCTTTATACAAAGAGCAATTATGTCAATTTTGCGCTAAGATGAAAGGCAAAAGATTGATTTTGATAACTATCCTGTCTTCGTTTAACCTGAGATATTGCACCATTGTTAATAAATGGTTTTTTGTTGGTGAGAGCGGGTTTCTTTAACCTATTTGCATAACAAAGCTGTTGACAAACCCGCACCTATAGCTAATTAAAAATGGTACACTATGTGAGTTCAACTAAAGTTAAATCCGGTTTGGGGGAGCTTCAAATAAATTTACATGCCAATTTTTTTATCTTTAGGTCGCAAGCGTTGAAGCAGTTGTGCTAATTATTTAATACAATTCGCTTGGAATAATAACAATCGGACTTCCTTTCATAAGTCTGTATCTCGTCGCATAAATTCGTGAAATGAAATTTGCATGAAAGGGCTAACACAAGCGTATTGTTCTTTAAGATCCTTTGATATTTTCATTTTCCAAGTCTTTGGAACCATCCATTATATTCCAATCAATGTCATCATCAGGAAAGAGCGATAATTGCCCGGGCGAGACGTTGGATTGCCCGCGGTTGTGGTAAGAAAGATGACACGCAGTACAAAGGGCTATTAAGTTTTCTGGGCGATTGTCCTCCGGTATTCTGTTGCGGTGGTGCACTGTCAAAGTTAGGGAACATCGTTCGGACTTGGTTAAGCCACTTTTCTTACCGGGTCGGAGGCATTGTTGGTTGCACTTAGCGCAGCGCCAGAGCGCACTTTCTTTCACTGAGAGCGCAATCTCTTGCCAATTCTTTGGATACCTTTTGGGTTTTGCCATAGCTCATTTCTCACAATTGGCGCGATCGCTTTTGTTGCCATTACTCAGAATACCGTCTCATCCGAGCATAAAAGCGATGGCTCCGCCCCGGCTTACGCCTACGCAATCGGGGAGTTTGGGCATGGCGGGCGGGTTGGGGGTTTGGGATTTGGTTTGGCTCGAAATCTGGGTTGGCGGCGATCGCGGTGAGCGTGCTTTGTAGCTCAAGCTCCTATCAGTTTTTTCACTCCTTCAAGATAGAAAAGCCTGAGACGTTCGCCCAAAGTAGTCAGATCTGGCTCGTCGCTTAAAGGAGTTCTTAATAGTTCAACTTTCTCTCCATTTACCTCTGCTAACAAAACAAGTTCGTTTCCTGTTGCATATCCTGTAAACTTAGGAAAAAAATCATTTGGTGAAACTGCGTTGGTAATGCCGTGACCTTCCGAAAACCTTAGCTCGGCCCAATCTATGTTAATTAGTTCAAAATCGCGACTTTTGAAGTACATTCTATTGTGAATTGTACCAAAACCTTCGCCAAGTTCGCCTGCAACAGTTTTACTCATATTATAAAGCTCTTTATTGAGCTGTTGAGCAAGTATTTTAAAAGACTGGCGTCGGGCGTAATCAGATGAAGTTGATACTTTATTGAAGATTCGAGCAATATATTTTTCGGCATTGCAAGCCTTCTGATTTGTAGAAATGCAGTCTATCAAGGTTTGCTGTAGCTCGGGTATGGATTGCCAGCGGTAGTCGATTTGAGTTCCAAAAGCTCTGTCAAAAATTCCATTCACTTTAGCCAGTAAATCGTCAGGATGTTTCGCCAGAGCTTTTTGGCTTTCCGGTCTTTGATGGGGCTTTCTTTCTTCGCAGTCGAGCAAGGTGACGGGATGCGAGCCGGCGATCGCAAAAAATAATATCCCGCAGCATTGCGTAATATCTGCCCTGGGGTCGCGCTGCATACTGCTATTTACCTGAAGCTCGGGAAGTGCTAAAAATCTGTTTCCCAGTTGCTGCCAAGCGGGGGTTAAAATAGTTTTGTCAGTATCGGATTCATTAAACGATATGCCAAAATCTATAAGAACTGGAGCGGGAGCATCTCAGTTATGCAATAAGTATTTATACTCAGGCAGAAATTATGAGAGAATAGGACAAAATAAGGAAAAATAGATGACCGCCGAAGAAAGTAAAATCTTACAAAAACATTTGCAAGCTGCTGCCGCCATACTTCTCAAGAAGGCGTTGCACAATAGCAGTATGCTATCGATAGCACGCCCGCAAGGAACAAACATATTTCAGCTAGTAATAGGCACAGTTTTATGCTTTAAGTAATAAATGACTAATCGAATTGATAGGGCTAACATCAAGAGAGACTTAGAGTAACAAAGAGTTTTTCTATGTAGGCGTGATAAATAATGCCTAAGCCTTGTATTTTCTCCTTCAACGCGGGTCATATAAGTTTTACTAACAATGTGGTCAGTCTCGTCAATAAACTGGGGATAAACAACATAACCATCCGTAGCATAAAAAAAACATTTCCACCCTTTAATAATTTTCCATAAGGGCTTAAATGTTTCTGCGGATCTGTCACCTATCGTCCACGCTAAAATTCCTGCCGACCCTTTATTCACCGCCGTCGCTCGCCAAATCTTGTTTTTTTTATTGCCCACAAATGTTTGCAATTCATCTATTTGCGCCACTTCGGGAATCTCGTCATAATCTGGCTGTTGGGCCAAACTTAACCCAGCCAATTTAACCCAATTAATAACAGTGTTATGACTAACACCAGTTAGTCTTTCTATCCGACGAAAACCATTCCCTTCAAGGTAAAGATGCAGGCAATATTTTTTGACAGACTCGGGATAGCCTAGGGGCGAGTAGCTATCAATAAACTGGCGACGACAGTTTTTACAAAGATAATTTTGTTTACCTCTTTTATGGCCATTTTTCTTAAGATTACTAGATTGACATTCAGGACAAATCATAGCTGAATTTTCTTTGACTGTTAGCACTCAGCATACCACAACTGTGCAACGCCCTCAAGAATACACCAAAAGAACAACTCAAAGACTTTGCTAGCATTGAACTAGCAGTCAGAGACCATGTACTAACACAAGTAGCGCCAGAGATCGGATTTTTTTTAACAGCAACAGCAAAACAAGAGCAGGGAGACTAAGAGGGATTCAAACCTGTCTGGGAGTATGGCAAGTCAGTGAGAAACTTTCGCCAGAAACTGGGATTGAAGAAACGAACCCGATTGAGTCCACAACTCGAAGCAAGTTGCTTATTGCTGAGCGCAAATGTTTCCTACGCCGTCTTCAGCAAGAGATTTGAAGCAACTGACGGGAATATATGTTGACCATAGCACCCAACAACGTCTAGTTCATCGGCAAGAATTCGTTGAAGTCATTGCAGAGCAAACCGTGACAGCTCTAAGTATAGACGGCGGTAAGGCAAGATTGAGGACAGATCAAGGAAAAGCTAGTGAGTGGCGAGACTATAAAGCGGTGACTTTACACCAACAAGCCCATGCTGCATTCTTTCTTGAAAATGAAGCCTTGGTAGATTGGGTCAATCGTCAGCCTTTGTCAGAAACGATTACTTGTTTGGGCGATGGTCATCCAGGGGTGTGGAATTTAATCGCGAACATCTCCACACCGGAGCAAAGGCGCGAAATTCTTGACTGGTATCATCAACCAAGAAAATCTCTATAAGCTGGGTGGTTCTCAGAAGCAGTTAAGAAAAGTTGAAACTAGCCTATGGTATGGCAGAATTGAGGAAGCTATCGCTACTTTTGCAGATTGGGATGCTCAGAAAGTTAAAAACTTTCTGGCTTATCTTGAAAGACATCGACTACGCATACCTGACTACCATTCCTTTCAATCTCAAGGAATTACAATTGGCAGCGGTGCGGTCGAATCGACCATTAAGCAGATTGGGCGTAGAATTAAAATATCAGGCGCTCAATGGAACCGCAACAATATCTCTCAAGTTCTCAAGCATCGCTGCTCTTATCTTAATCTTGCTTGTGCCTGAGTATTTCTACTTATTTCATAACTGAGATGCTCCCACTGGAGCGCTGATGTCATTGCAGCGGATGATAATGTTATCGGGTTTGATATCTCGGTGTACAATTCCAAGATCGTGACAGTATTGTATGGTTTCTAGAAGTTTCAGAACAAGAGTGATAGCATCCCCAATCCCCATAGGTTTAGCGGGAGCTTCTAGGAATTGTGAAAGTGTTTTCCCTTCAATGAATTCACCAACCATGTAAAGCGGAACGTCGGCAGCAAATTGGTCGGAGTTTGATTCAATTAATCGCGGGATGCCGGGGCAATCGAGGGTACTCAACGCAGCAACCTCTCTGTGCATTCTCTTGCGCCTTTCAGGATATTTCTGATTTTTGAGTTTTTTTAATACAAAAGTCTGAGACAAGATTGCAGCATCTTTAGGTTTGACAAGAAAAGTATCCCCTTGTCCGCCGCCCCCAATCGGTTTAACTATTTCCCATTTTTTATCCCAAGGTTTGTTTTTCGGTTTGCTCATATTCTTTGTACTTTTTATTAATGTGCGCGCTTCTTCAAATTTAGCATTTAGCTAAGAGAGCTTCGCTAACAGACAAAGAATTAAAATCAGTTAATCCCCTTTTGTAATATAAACCCTTACCCGGAAGTCGCCGTTTGATAACCTCTTGTCGATTCTCAAACATAACTGCTTGATAGGTTTGAGTAAAACGCAAATTGTAGTACTTAATTCGAGTGCGCTTGACTTCAAAGATTAAGTTCAGCGACGGTGAGCGAGCATATAAAAATATTCACCACAAAGATCGTAAATTTAGATTACAATTACGAGAGTTTCCGTTTTCAAGAGCCGTACATTATATACCTAAATAAAAGGTCAACGCCCCTTTCCCAGGTCAGCATAAATGAACGTTTCAACTCCCAATACGATTAGAAGTAGAAGCTCAAGCCCGGAAAGAATGGTCACACCCAGAGGGGGTTGTGGAACCAGGAACCAGAATGTTGCCAAGGCAATCACTCCTGAAAAAACAAACGTAATCTCATCCACCATCAACTGCTGAACCTTGCGCCGTTTGCGGTGTTTGTCGTTGCGGTGAGCAATTTCCCAACCAAAGAGGGTTTCCAAATCCGTATAGCCTGTGTGTTCCTTCACCTTGTCAACCAGCTTGTAGCGGATGTAGCTGCCGATCGCGGAAATCTTCTCGTCGTTGACCACATAGGTCCAGCCCAGAATCAGGCACACCCAGGGAACTACCAGTAAAGCGTAATAGTTGGATGGGTTAGAAACAGCGAATGACACAACTGTTACGAACAGACCTAGCGTTACATAAAGCAGATTATCCCGAAAACCAATCCTTTGAGCCTGCTC
Source organism: Microcoleus sp. K5-D4 (assembly GCF_036704575.1). NCBI lineage: Bacteria > Bacillati > Cyanobacteriota > Cyanophyceae > Oscillatoriales > Microcoleaceae > Microcoleus > Microcoleus sp. K5-D4. The sequence goes on along the minus strand of NZ_JAUBSD010000025.1, from coordinate 59,964 downwards.
AGATTTCAGTTTGTCGTATTCCTTAAAGAAAATTTCAATAATTTGGTCTTTATCACTCATGGCTGACTCCCAGTTTCTCAAATCCTATATTTATTGTGACTGATTAACAAATATTTACCAGCAAGCTAAAGAAATTCTCTCTTTCTCTAGGCAAATCCTGATTAAATAGCCAAAATAGTGGATATTCAGATTATTTCAAGGATTAACCCATGCCTCGCGCAGTAATATTGACCGCTCTCCCAGTCGAGTATATGGCTGTTCGCACCCATATAGCCGACCTCCGAGAAGAAATGCACCCCCAAGGCACAATTTACGAACGCGGAAAATTTGTAGCTAACGCTACGTCATGGGAAGTCGGGATTGTGGAAGTTGGTGCTGGTAATGCGAGTGCCGGGGTGGAAGCGGAAAGGGCGATCGCCTACTTCAATCCCAGTGTCATACTATTTGTGGGAGTTGCTGGAGGCATCAAAGATGTAGCTATTGGGGATGTGGTAGCCGCGACGAAAGTGTATGGTTACGAGTCTGGCAAGGCAAAACTGAAATTTGAACCCAGACCCGATTTAGGGCTATCTACGTACAGCTTGATCCAGCGAGCGAGGGCTGAGTCGAAAAAATCGGATTGGCTGCAAAGGCTGACATCTGCTGTACCCGATTCAAACCCTCGCGTATTCGTCGCACCGATTGCTGCCGGGGAAAAAGTGATTGCTTCAAGCAAGTCTCATGTTTTTAAGTTTATCCAGTTGAACTATGGTGATGCGGTAGCCGTGGAGATGGAGGGGCGGGGCTTGCTACAAGCGGCTCATGCCAATCACCAAGTATCGGCACTCGTTATCCGTGGGATTTCCGATCTGATTGATGGTAAGAGTGAAGCCGATGCGGGTGGTTCTCAACAAATGGCTGCTCGCAATGCCAGTGCGTTTGCTTTTGAGATTCTGGCGAAGCTGGAAGGAAATGGGTTAAGCAATGGAGATTCCAGTCGGACAACTAAAACTAAACCTATATCTCCCAACTTTTTTGCTTACGATGATACTTGGGTTGGTCGGGAAAGTCTGATTCAGGATTTGAGTTCTCGAATTCGCTCCTCTTGTCGATTACTAATACTTGTGGGAATTACAGGGATTGGGAAAACGGCTTTAGGGGAAAGATTAGCAGTCGAGTTATCAGACTGGTTTGAGGGAGATTGGAGTAAGTTTCACGAAGAAAATTTTGAGGACGAACAGCAATCTAATGATTTTGCTAGCGTAGCGGCGAGGTGGTTGGAGAAGTGGGGCGAACTGATTACACCGGAAGACCGCAAAGATACTCAGCGCCTGCTAGATCGGTTGGTGAAACATCTAAGAGAGAATCGCTATTTGGTTCAACTTGATTCTTTAGAGAACATTCTACAGGGGAATGAAGAGGAGGGATGGAGTGATTTTAAAGATGAGTGGTGGGTGCGATTTTTTCAAAGTTTGCTAGCAGCAGATTCTTGTGAAAGCTGTCTCATCCTAACTTCGCAAGATTTACCCGCTCAGATCCCAACAATAGGAACGAGGTATCAAAATTTTTGGTATTGCCAACCTCTGAGCGGTCTGGAAGAACCAGAACGGTTGCGATTGTTCAATAAAACAGGATTAGATGTTGGTACAGAGTCAACAGGTAAGCCTTATTTAGAGCGAATTGGACGTGCTTATGAGGGACATCCTTTAGCGTTGCGGGTGATTGCTGGGGAAATTAGGAATCAACCTTTTAATGGCAAGGTTCTAGCTTACTGGAATCAGTACGGACGTGAAGTAGAAGAGGTTGAGAAAGCGATCGAGGAAGCTAAGACTAAGGGAATAACAGCATCAGCGGATGATAAGTTTAAACTGCATCGATACACGCGCGACTTGCGAAGGAAGGTGCGAGTTCGACTAGAAAAGACTTTCAAGCGGTTGCAAGAAGATGTTCGCTATGCCTATATATTGCTGTGCGTAGCTTCGGTGTATCGCTGCCCAGTACCGGAGGATTTTTGGCTCTCGCATCTGGAAGATTGGGATCGGGATGAAGATCAACAGCAGGTAGCGCTGGATGCGTTGCGCGACAGATATTTAGTAGAAGAAGTCGTTGAAAGCGATCGGCGTTTGCTCAGGCAGCACAATTTAATCAGGGGTGTATCGCTTGAACATTTAAAAAGACTGGACGATGATGCTGAATGATTTTCGTAAAGTACAGGTTCAGGGAGAAGATCCAGGAACGATAACTGCACTAATTTCACTGGGCAATAATGCAAAAACCCAAGGAAAGTATCAGGAGGCTACTCAACACTATCTTCAAATTTTGGAAGTGGCTTTCCAAACCTCAAATCAACAAGCACAAGCCATAGCCTTAGCCGGACTGGGTAGTCTACTCACTTGTTGTTATCAGTATGAAATGGCAATTGAATATTATCAACAACAATTAACTGTTTCAGTCAATATTAACGATTTTGTGTGGCAAGCAGATGCAATATGTAGCTTAGGCTGTCTACATTATTTGCTTAAGAATTACGACAAGGCTAGAGAATGGCAAGAGAAATGTTGTGGTATTTTGAATGAAATTGAAATTCCCGAGATAAAAGCAAGAAGATTACGTTGTATGGGTATGATTGATTGTGAATTCCAATGGTATAAAATAGCAATAAATTTTTATAAACAATCTATTGCTATTTATCGAGAAATTCAATTACCACTAGAAGAGGCGGAAACTTTAGTAAATTTAGCGTTCGCGGAAAGAGAAGCCAAACGTTCTCAATCTGTCGGAAACTTAAGCCTAGTCGATTTAGAGTCAGTTGTAGACAATTTATATAAAGCCTACTCTATCTCTGATACACTAGGAGATAGTGCTTTGAACGCAAAAGCTCTGAAAGAATTAGCAATAACCTATGAACTAACAGGTAAAATAGATATAGCCAAAAGCAAATGTAATCAAGCCTTAAAGGCTGCTACAAAAATTCAAAATCATTATTTAATCAATGAATGCCAAGAAATGATAAAAAAATATACAACCTATGAAAATGAACGAGAAGAAGAATATAGTCTAGAGGAGCAAAAGTGGTACTCGCCATCTTTCCCACAAACCAAAGTAATTGATGAAAAAGAATCTCAAACAATAAAAGATAGTAGTGATGTTGTAATAATTACTGCAACAGGTGTTGAACTGCAAGCAGTATTGAAATTGCTTGAACCTTATCCTGACCAAGAACAGGTTTTACGGGTATACGCTAAATCAGGAACATACTATTGTGGAAAGTTAGGCCGTTACAACACGGTTGTTACTAAATGCAGGATGGGAGCAGTCGATGAGGGTGCATCTACCTTAGCAACTAATCAAGCTCTGGATATGTGGAATCCTAAAGCCGTGATTATGGTGGGTATTGCTTTTGGTAAATGTACGACAGAGCAGAAAATAGGAGATGTTTTAGTTGCGTCAGCAATTATTTTCTACGAAAGACAGCGCCAGGGAAGAGAAATAACACCGCGAGGTAGTATTCCGCCCAGTGACGGCACACTACTGAATCGCTTTGAAAATGCTTATGAATGGGAGTTTTTTCTTCCCAATGGCAAGCTATCTGCAATTATTCCTGGCGCTATTCTCTCAGGAGAAAAGTTAGTTGACGATCCCGAATTTAAAGCTATGCTATTTAAGCAGTTTCCGCAAGCCAAAGGAGGAGAGATGGAAGGCTCGGGACTTTGTGCAGCAGCCAGAGAATCAAGGACGCCGTGGATTTTAGTGAAATCCATCTGCGATTGGGGAGACGGGACAAAACATAAAAAACACCAACCATTGGCTGCTGCTGCTGCTGCTAACCTAGTGCATTATGTGTTGTCTCAACCCTATGTACTCGATGCAATTAAAAAGCCTTGCGTTTGACAACTTACTACTTATTAAAATTTTCCTAAATCATTCACACTAATTACGTCTAGCTTATGATTAACAAAACCGAATTAAATAATCAAGATGAATTGACTTTACAGGAAGTTAGCATTACACCTTCCAGCGATTTAGTTTTAGCAAAACTTGGAATCGATCCAGCCGATTTAAAATCTATCAAACCCCGTTGGAAACGCACCCAATACAGAGCGATAGTTAATTGGCTAACCAAGTATAAGCCTAATCCTGATGCTTCCAACTTGGAAAAAGTAAGAGGTTTATTAGAGGCATTTCACCATCTTTGCGAAGTAGAAGCTTGGGAACAAGCTAAGAATCTCCTCTCTATTAACCTCAATACACCTACTCATGAAGAATTGCACGTGCAGATGCGCCTTTGGAGTGAGTATGATGAAGTATCAGATCTGTACAAGAAACTATTAGGCAAGTTAGATTCTAGATGGGATGCTATTTGTTGGAATGGTCTAGGCATTGTTGCTAATTCTACTGGAAACTACCACCGAGGAATTGAGTGCCATGAGCAGCATCTGGAACTCGCGCCATCGCTAAGTGATAGTCAGCAAGAAGCAATGGCACTGGGGAATCTTGCTATTGCCTACAATTCTTTAGGTGACGTTACCCATGCGATTGAATTCTACGAAAAGTGTTTAGCCATTGTACGGAAAATAGGCGATCGCCAAGGAGAAGGAAGGGTATTAGGGAATTTAGGCATTGCGTACAATTCTCTAGGGAACTTTTCCCGCGCTATTGAATACCATCACCAGCATTTAGATATAGCGCGCGAAATCGGGAATCATCAGGGAGAAGGAATAGCACTCAGCGGTTTGGGTTTTGCTTATTACGAGCTTGGAAATTACAAGCAAGCAATTGATTACCACCAGCAGCATTTGGCTATTGCACTAGAAATCGGCGATCGCCAGGGAGAAGGGATGGCACTAGGAAACTTAGGCAATACTTACAATTCATTAGGAAATTACAAGCAAGCAATTGAATACCACCAGCGGCATTTGACAATCGCACGGGAAATCGGCGATCGCCAGGGAGAGGGAAATGCGCTGGGAAATTTGGGTAATGTTTACCATTTGCTGGGAGATTACAGTGGTGCAATTAAGTACCACGAAAAATATTTAACCATCGCACAGATAATAGGGGATTTTCAGGGACAAGGAACTGCATTAGGTAATTTGGGAAATACCTACTATTTTCTAGCAGAATATGCTAAAGCCACTGATTGTTATCAGAAGCATTTGGCTATTTCGCGGGAAATCGGCGATCGAAAAGCAGAAGGGAATGCACTAGGCAATTTGGGCAATGTCTTTGATGCTCTAGGAAATTACGAGCAAGCCATTAATTACCAGCAGCAGCATTTGGCGATCGCGCGGGAAATCGGCGATCGACAGGGAGAAGCTGGTGCTTGGGGTAATATTGGCAATATCTGTGATTCATTAAGAAATTACGAGCAAGCCATTGAATACCACCAGCAGCATTTGAGAATTGCACGGGAAATTGGCGATCTCCAAGGAGAAGCAACTGCATTGATGAATTTGGGTAGTGCTAATTATTCCCAAAAAAATTTTTCTGGTGCAATAGATTACTATCAGCAGGCTTTAATAATCGCAAATGAAATCGGAGATAGACAAGGAGAAGGAATGACATTGTGTAATTTGGGAGCTATTCTCATTGAATGTGGTCAGTATTCACAAGCGTTAGAATCTTTGCAGCAAGCCCTAGACATTTTGCATGAAATTGGTGATATTTCTACTGAGGCTACTGCTCTATATAACTTAGCAAAGCTTTATAAGAAGTTGACGTATTCCGAGCAAGCGCTGATGTATTGCGATCGCGCCTTGTCCATTGCCACCGAGTTAGATATCCCTCTACAAAAAAAATGTATAAAATTAAAACAACAATTGGAGCGCCGCCATAATTGATTCAACATCAAACTTCTGATTGGTACTAAAGAATGGATCAAATAACACCCTGTATCGAGACATTTTTAGCTGAACTTGGTATTGAACAAGCTACTTTAAAACTTATTACTCCTAAGTGGAAACTTACTCAATACAGAGCGGTAATCAACTGGCTCACAAAGTATAAGCCCGCGACAGATGCTTCAAATCTAGATCAGGTACGAGGTTATTTGGAAGCATTCCATCATCTATGTGAAGTCGAAGCTTGGAATCAAGCTTTAAAAATTTTAGTCATTAATATTACTTATCCTGAAAATGAACAGTTACATAATCAACTATTTACTTGGGGATATTATAGAAATCTATTAGAATTGTACAAGAAATTTTTAGAAGACTTAGCTAATATCCATCCCTATTATCAGACTATTTTCTTATACGGTATGGGCAAGGTATATTACGCTCAGGGATACCTGGAAAAAGCCATTGAATATTATCAACAGGCATTAGAACTTGCACGTATACTTCCCGATTGTCAGCAGGAAAGTGCAATTTTAAATAGCCTCGGACTTGTTTACTTATATTTAGGAAATCACTCCCAATCAATTAATTACACTTGGCAAGGTTTAGTTATTGCATGGAAAAATCATAACTATCAAGGACAAGCTATCGCTTTGAACAGCTTAGGGCTGGTGTTTTGTCAAAAGGGAAAATACTCCAAAGCAATTAAGTACCTGCAGGAGAGTCTGAGGATTTTACGTCAAAGCTACAACCCTTCGTATGAGGGAAGGGTTTTGGGAAGCCTCGCGCAAGCTTATGGTGGTTTAGAAAATTACGAGAAAGCTATTGAATACCAGCAGCAACATTTAACCCTTATGCAAACTACCCAAGATCGTGCAGGAGAGGGGGACGCATTATTTAACTTAGCAACTACACTAGCAATTTGTAAGCGGGATTCAGAATCCATGAAATATTTTCAGGAATCTCTGGACATCTGTAGAGAAATTGGCAATCGTTTGACAGAAGTTAATGTCCTTTTAAATTTAACAGCCTTTTATCAAAGATTAGGTAATAAAGATTTGGTTCGTAAGTATTGTCAACAGGCTTTTTCCATTGCCGATCAACTAGGTATACCGCTTGACTCCTTTCAGCAGTTAGGCCTAAGATTGCAAAAAACTCAAAAAGAGGCTGCTCAATGAACAGGCAGGAACAAATGATTCTGGAAACAGATGACCTGGTTCAAGCTGGGCAAACAATTCTATTTCACTTAGGGCTTTCTACTGCCGGTGGGCGACACACACTCGTTTCACACCTGGAGCGTGCCCACTATAAAGCCGTTAAGAACTGGCTGACAAAATATCAACCAAAGGCTGAGGCAACCAATATAGAGCAAACGAGAGGTCTTCTGGAATCGTTTCACCACTTGTGTGAAGTAGCCGCGTGGGAACAGGCAATTGAGTTAATGTTGATCTCAGTCAATCTTGTGAATAAGAGCTTGGAAGGCTCTCTCATTGAGCCATTCCACCATCAGTTAGGGCGATGGGGATACTATCCCGAGCAAGTCCTGCTTTATAAAAGACTCTTAGGTCATTTGACTCCAGAGACAGAAATGGTTTGTTTGAATGGTTTAGGTCTGGCTTATCAGACTCTAGGTGATTATTCGAGGGCTATTGAATATCATTCCCAGCATTTGAACCTCGCCAGACAAACAGGTGATTTGGAAGCCGAAAAAAACGCGCTTGTTAACTTGGGAAATGTCTATGGTGCAACGAGGCAATACCTTGTGGCAGTTGCTTGCTATGAAGAGGCACTAAACTTGGCGCGTCAGTTGGGCGATCGCAAAGGGGAAGGAAAACTTTTGGGTAACTTCGGCGTGTTGCAACGATTGCAGAGCAATTTTGAGGAAGCTATCGCGTATCATCAGCAACACTTGCAGATTGCCTGGGAATTAGACGATCAAGAGGGGGAAGCAAACGCTTTAGAAAACCTGGGAGTCGCTCAGTATTACCTGGGAGTCCACGATATTGCCAGAGATCTCTTCCAGAGCAGTTTACGAATTAGCGCTCAAATTGGTAACAAAAAGGCGATGGCGGTGACTTTAGGCAGTTTGGGCAACGTTATTACCGAATTGGGAGATATTCAGGAGGGCCTTCATTACTATCAACAACAGCTTGAAATATCTCGTGAAATCAACTATCTGGAAGGACAAGAAAAGGCTTTGGGCAATATTGGTACGATTTACAAAGACTTGGGTAATTACGAAGTCTCATTGGAGTACCTTCGACAAAATCTTTCCCTTGCTCGCCAACGTCAAAGCCGTCAGAGTGAAGCCTATGCTCTCAGCAATATGGGTAACACCTACACTTGCTTGGGTCAGTATAAAGAGGCAATTCGATGCCAGCAAGCCAGCATAGAAATTACTCAGGGGATGGGCGATCGCTGGGGATGCGCGGCTGCTATGTATAATTTGGGGGATGGCTATCGATTGTCCAAGCAGTTCGATCTGGCTGTCTCCAGTCTGCTGAATAGTCTACTCATTTTTGACTCACTGCCAGCCTCTCAAATAGAAACAGTAATCGTACTGCTAACCCAAATCGCTTTTGAGGTTGGTATTGAAGAGTATATTGAACTGGTGGAAAAACATTTGGCGACCATTCAGGAGGCTCAGGGCGAAGATGCAGTATTTAGGTTAAGAAAACATTTATTTGAGGAGTAAATCATAACCACAAGTGGGCAAAATTCTCTGAAATTCTTAAAATAAAATAATAGACAGTGATACAAAAGTATTTACCAATGCCTCGTGCAGTCATCCTAACCTCTCATCCTGATGATTACCAAGCTATTCGTGTTCATTTAACGCACCTTGCAGAGGAAACGCATTCGCAAGGTACGGTCTATGAGTTAGGGCAATTTTCTACAAATGGACAAACGTGGGAAGTCGCAATCGCTGAGATTGATAACAGCAATACCAGTGCAGCTTCAGAAGCGGAGCGAGCAATCAGTCATTTCAAGCCAGATGTCATCTTTCTGGTAAGCGGTGCTACTGGCATCAAAGATGTATCTCTGGGTGATGTCGTAGTTGCTACTAAAGTTTATGGTTACGAGTTGGGTAGAGCAGAAAATAAATTTTTACCCCGACCAGAGACGCAAAAGCCATCCTATCCGCTTGAGTCAAGAGCCAAAGCGGAACGGAGACACCCTCACTGGCGGAATAGGCTATCTCCTGAAATATCTAATTCATCACCTTCTGTTCTTCTAGCACCGATCGCATCTGGAGAAAAAGAAGTTGCTGATGAACAGGCGGATCTTCTAAAGTTTTTGCGTTCTCAATATAGTGATGCTGTCGCTGTTGAGAATTTAGGATTCGGCTTTCTCAAAGCTGTTGATGCTAACCAGAACGTTCTTGCATTAACAGTACATGGTATCTGCCGTCTGATTAATGATAATCCAGACTTGGGAATTCAAGCAGATTCCAGATCCATTGGGTCACAGAATGCAATTGCATTCACTTTTGAGATTCTTGCTAAGTACAAAACAGATAATGCAGAAACCACTGAACGAGTTCAAGGAGTTGTGTCATACGGCATAACTCCTGATGATCTGCTAGCTGGAATTGGAAAACGAATTAAAGAAGCAGTGAATGGTGGCTCAAGCAGCCTTATGGATGAACGTCATAAACGTATTGATTATGCACAAACCTTAATCCAACAGGGACAATTCAATCAGGCAGTTCAATATCTAGAAATGCTGAATGCGGACCTATGGTATCAACTAGATGACATACTCAAGTATCGTCTTCTAACAAATTTAGGTATGGCAAAGCTGGGTCTTGACGAAAGCAGTGATGCTGCTGCTGCAAAATTTGTGGAAGCACAGCAATATAATCCGCAAGATGACGCAGCATTAGCCCTAGCAGCAATGGGCTATGTGTTTCAAAAAGACTATCCCAACGCTGAGAAATTTATTGAGACAGCATTGCAGAAAAACCCAGCGAATGCCCTTGCATACTCGTTGCGTGTTAGGATAGCTTCAGTCACAGAATCTATTGAGTCAGTGCTAGAACAAATTCCTCCTGCGTACCACGAATGCACAGATGTTTTGGTAGCACTTGGAGAAGCAGCTCTGAAACGTGGACTATATGAAAAGGCAGAAGAATGGTGGCAAGCTGCTCTTAATAACAACAATGGCAACAGCATGGATAGCGTCAAAGCTTTTCTGGCTGTTGCTTTAATGGAACCTATTATTCAAAACTATCCACTTATTGCTGCTGGTCAGCTATTAGATTCCCAAAAGCATAGTTTGGAACGGGCTGTTTCCCTCTTCACTGAAGTTTTGGGAGGAGCCTACGTAAATCCAAATGATTTATCACCCCTAAAATTCACAGCGTTGGTTAATAGAGCAGGAACTCTGCGATTGCTAGGTCATTATGATGAAGCAATTCGTGACATTGAAATTGCTCTTCGGAAAAAACCCAAAGAGCCTTACTTGATTAAACAACGTGCTCTGTTAGCCCATGAAAAAGGAAACGAAGAAGAAGCTTATAACTATGTGCAGCAAATTTTGTTTTCTCCCGAAACACCAGAAGCATCGTTGTTAGCTGCTAGCTCCTTAATGGCTCTCAAGCGCGTTAAGGAAGCGGAAGACATATTGAACCAGTTTTTGCAAACAGACAGTCCTGAATATCTCAAGCAGGAAGCTAAGCGCCTCAAGTTTGACCTGTTCTTAGAACGTGACGATCGCAAGAATGCAGAGGACATACTTCAACAGGTAAACAACGAAGACCCAGAAAGCGTTTTTACACTTATTCAAAACATCCGGTGGCAGAAGTATATTGGTTCAGAGGAAAATATTCCAGCGTTAGTTGAACAAGCTAAAGCGGCTCTTTTTTCCAAAAGTTCTACTCATGCCCAAATTATTCTTGCTGATGTTCTTTATTCATTGAGTTACTATCGGGATGCAGCCGAAGTTTATGAGCACTTTGTTGATAAAACCCTTAATACTGCACTTTCTCGCCAGTTGGTACAAGCTCACTATTTCGCAGGAAACTACAGAGATGCGCTGAATTTATGCCAACAGCTTCTCGATAAATATGGTGTTCTACCGACTCTCTCCGAAATAGCTGCCTCTATCTATAGCGATATAGGTAATATGGATGCTACTAGGCAAATTTGTGAGAATTACCTCAATATTTTTCCCGATAATGTAGTAGTGCAGTTGCTATTGGCATCAGTGCACTATGCTACAGGAAAATATGAGGAATTAGATCGATTTCTTGATTCAAGACCAAGTATTAAAACTTTAAAATTAGCTAACATTAAGAAACTTGCTCAATTTTATAAAGTTAGGGATCGGATCGATAGCTTTTTTGAAGTGATTTATGAAATGAGGCATTGTTTCTATAACGATGGGCAAGTTCATGCCTTCTATCAGATATCATATCTTGAGGCAACCAAAATCCAATCGGGCATTCAGAATTTTGAGACAGTAAAAGATGGATGCGGAGTTCTCTTGAGGAATATTTTTGGTAAAGACCAGTGGTACATCCTTGAAGATCGACCAGATGTAAATTTAACCCAGTATGAACTTAACTCTAGCCAATCACTTTATCAATACTTGATTGGTAAGCATATTGGAGAAGAAGTTGTTCTAGTAGAAGATAACTTCGGACGCAATACTCTCAGAATTTTAGCTATCACAGATAAATACTGTGCGGCAGGTAAGCAAAGCTTCTCTGTATTAGAAAATCAGACTAATATCAAGGGTTTTAGGATAGTTCCTGTTCCAATGGAAGGAGATAGTCCCTCCTCTAACTGGGTGCAACAGTTTATTGAAGGATTGAAACAGCATCAAGAGGACTTCAACCTCATTAAATCTGAATATGTTTCAGGTAAGCTTCCTTTTGGTGCTGTTGCCATTCTGGTGAATCGCAATCCAATAGAACTTTGGCAGATTTTGGCATTTGGATCGTCACCTTTCATTCATGCATGGTCTAACTACCAACAGGAGAAGTTTGAAGATGCTTTAATCACTCTTCAAAAGGGTGGACTTATCGTTATCGATCCTATCTCATTAGTTACTCTTCACCATTTAGGGGTCGCAGATGATGTTGTGAGACTTCTCGGAAAATTTGGAATTGCCCAGTCAACAATCGACCTGTTTCAAGCAAAGCTCGACACAGCACAAGGTTTACAGGGTGAGGGATTTACAACTTTTGGAGTAGAGGATGGGCAAGGTATCAAACAAGAGGTTACTTCAGAACAGATTGCTCGAGAAAAAACTTTTTTTGGACAAGTTATTAATTGGGTTAGAGAGAATTGTTTTGTTTTACCTTGCCAGAGAAAACTGGATATCAACCATGACGAGCGAACCAAACTATATGAGTCGATAGATGCAGTGTTTATTGATACAATGCTAATTGCTGGAGAGCCTGGACGTATTCTATATTCTGACGATCAGTGGTTACGCTGGTATGCAGGTGCAGATTCGAGTGTACCGGGAGTTTGGACGCAAGTTGTTTTGAGATACTGTTTAATACAGCAAAATATTAACGAATCTCTTTACCGTAAAGCAACACTAGGACTTGCAAATCTGGGTTACAGATACACAATTATTGATGCTAAAACTTTGATGGAGGCAGTCAGACTCACCGAATGGAAATTACAGCCAATTTATGCTTCAGCATTAAAAGCACTTGCTGATAAAAATACTCCTCTGGAATATGCAGTGTCCGTCGCAGCGGATTTTCTCCGTCAACTTTATCTTGACGTTGTTATAACACATACTCAGTTGATTGACCCTCGTGATGCTTTAGTTTTCGAGATGCTGAAGATACTCACAGAAAAACGTTCAGCAACAATTTTTGTCAAAGAACTTGAACGGGCTATTCAAGAAAGATTTCATGTAATTCCTTTGCAACAGCAAGAAGTTCAAAGAGTGATTAATGCCTGGTTCAATTCGCAGTCATTCATCACATAACGGAATTAGGAAATCCGTTGATTGAGTTTATTGAAAATCCCTGTATCAAACCTGAATCAATGTAAATTTAATTAGTTCCGAATCGCTCTTTTTCTACCGGAGTTTTAGGCGAAGGCGATCGCAGCGGTCAAATCCGGTGGGAATTAGAAAAGTGCGATCGCCGGCTCGAAACTAGAACTTAGACCCGCCACTACCGCAGAAAGCAGAATAACAGAGTTCTACAGGTTTAATCAATGCGGCGAAAGCTGGTGGTCTTTGACCGGGGGCTGGTATGTACCGCCCGATTTAACAAACCCCTGCCGTTTATGTGAAGGGATTCTTGTTTCACACCCAGCAAAAGCAACTGACACATCATAGCGATTCACCCCGTCACCAACCAATGCCATTGCTGACAAAACTGCAACAATCGTAATCAACCAAAACCTCGATGTTTTAGTAACAATGGCTATTCCTGGTATGATTGTCACTAAGAAGTAACTTATTAACCCAACAACCGCAGTTACTATCAAAATTGCTTCTTGTTGAACGCGATGGAATTGGTAAAGCGCCAAAATAATGGGAAGCAACCCTCCTGATACATTTAAACCAATATAACCATAAATTTTAGATGGGGTTTTGTATGAAGGTAAGCAACGCTTGAACAATAAAAGCGGAAGTAGTTCAAAGCTGACTTGCTGTTTTGATTGGCCCTTTGCTGTCAATATAAAAAGTGGTAAATTGATAAAGTACCCCAAAAAAACTGCAATAAGGAGAGGTAAACCTAACCCTGGGGCAATGCCCAGTCGAGTAATTAGGGTTGAAAACACAATTGGATAAATTTTGAAAATCATAATACTTGTGACTCCCAAACTAATTATTAGGGAAACCACAAAAAGTAGGAAAAAGATAAGGCATCCTAGACCTGATTTTGGATGAAAAACCCAGCTCGACTGCCCTTCTCTAATGACGTAAAGATTATCGTTTAACCAGCGGATAAATTGTTGCTTTAAGAAATACATCGCCAAGATTAGTATAGTAGATGTTACATCTTTTTCTTCAAGCTCTTATGCTGCTAGAATTACGGATTTATACCGACGTTTTTATTCATAAATCATATTTGCAACGGAAATCTAGTTGGGCGATTTTGATAATTTGAGATTCACTTTAGTTTTGGGTAAAGAATGCTTGATTTGAAATTAATTAACATTATTCCATAAGCGAGATAATCGGTCAATTCATAAAAGTCATAACCTTAATTTCATAAAAGTCATATTTTGAATCCGTGGACTTGTTTAGCATTGAAGGGCTCGATCGATTTTTTCGATCGCCACCGTGGCCACCGCCACCATAACCGCAGCCAATGCTATAACCGTCTCCACCACCATGATTGATTGTCTCTAACTGAATTCAAGAGAAATCGGAGGTGGTATCCGTGTAAGTTGTTGCTTGCGAATCGCATTTATCCTGTACCCGCAGAGCCAACTCAACACCAGATAACATTTTTGGCTCCATCCCGTACAAATCATTCAGAACAAGCTTGACGTTGGGAAACACAAAATACTCTGTCAGGAGAGCCAATTCGATAATTAAAAGAACGATTGCCAATTAGAGCAACGATTAAGGATGTAACAGGGGATTATTTCTAATTTCCGATAAACATTCTTCTAAAGATAAACCATGCAGAATTTCCCACCATTGCCCGGTATGTCTCATGTAGGCAACATTAAAACAATCCTGCCCTACATATTCTAAACGGGCGGAGCGAGACTCAAAAGACGGGGAAATCGCCCTCGGACTCGGACAATTATAAGTCGAGCAAAAGTAAAAATAGTTGCGATACCACTTGCCAAAGATATCCGTTCGATAGTTGAAATCATGGTCAGTGGGGGGAGAATCGATATATTTGGGCTTGAATTCTGTCTCAATTAACTCATTACATTTTTGTTCGATTAATTGTTTCTCAGTATCAGGCACTGTAGGTTTAGACTGTTTGGGAGAAGAAGAAAGCCAGAGCTTTTTTGCTTTTTTTGCCATTGAATTTGTTCCCCTGATTATTCTAAATTTTCTTTAAAGTGAGCGGGGTACAACAAGGGGTCAGACCCTACATTATGCCCCATCGCTAAATATATAACGCAAAAATCGCAGTTTGAGGGTGTCTAGCGTTCTGGAAAGCGATCGGGGTACAGCGAGGAGTCACACCCCCTAATATGCCCTGAACACTAAAAACACAACGCAAAATCAATGGTTTGAGTGTGTCGTTCAAACGCTCGAAGCGATCGGGGCAGAACGAGGGGTCTAACCCTACATTATGCCCCGATCGCCTTAAACACAACGCAAAAATCACAGTTTGAGAGTGTCGAGCGCTTCGAGCGAACAAAGACTGATTTTCTGGATTTGGTGGGACAAGCAGCTCGAACAATCCCTTAACTCATTTACGGGACAGGTTTGCAAAGCCCGTGCGTTCGCCTAGGTTGACTGATTGCCAGCGGAATCTGATTGTTCGCGATTGAGTACATCCACCTCAATCTCACTCAGCAGTTTGGGTTCCATCTCATATAAATCATTCAAAATAGGTTTGACATCGGGAAAGCAAAAATACTCGGTCAGTTTCCCAATCCGGTAATTAAAAGGTTGATATCGGTGTTTGAAATACAGCTCAACATTCCCCCGGTGTTCCCACAATCCCAGTAGGTTAACAGCGACATCCGAGTAATGTGCTCTTACATCCCGCTGCACTTCGGTGATGCGCTGCTCAATCTGACGGGTAGTAACGCCAATTTTGTAGAAAATGTTGCCATCAGCTTTCACCTCTAAAAAATAGAGCGAGTTCACCAGAATCCGACGAAGTTGCGCTCGATAAATCTGCAAATCAGCCCGCCGTTCTTCCAAGCAAGATAACCCCGCAGCAACGGCCATTTCTACAGAGCCTTCTAACTTCATTAACTCCGACAGCAGCAGGGGTTCCTGGACTTTGTTGAACAACGCCAGGGGAAGAGCGCCGACGGGGATTTTACCGAGATTGGTGAACCGGTACGAGCGATCGCCCTCCGACTCTAGCAACCCTTTCAACTCCCACCGAAAGTTTACCAAGTCTTTGGGAATCGATCGCTTTTGGACCCCGTACTCTTTCCACAGCACTTTCAACTGTTCTAGTTCATCACCCTTGAGTTCGATGTTGAAATTATTGTAGAGGGGCAGCGCGGGGAAAGCTTTGGTTTTAATCCGCTGCGAGACTGGTTTACAAGTTTCCCCGGTGTGCGCGAAGTGATGTTCTTTCACTGACCCCTTTTTCGCTGTCAATCCGCCTCCGCAGTAGAGACAAGCGAGGTTAGTTTTTCCGCGCACAACCTCATCAATGCTCGTCAGTTCACCGCTGAGAGCAACACCAAATTTAAGCCACATTGTCAACAATTCTCCTTTCAGCAGGTTTCGCAGGTGCACCCGCTAACGTATTGAGGATTCTAACAAATCTAGGGGTTAGGGCTTCTGCCTTGGGAAAGAAAGCGATCGGCATTCCATTTGGGATGCGTGACTTTCATCCAAAATCCAAAATCCAAAATCTAAAATCTAAAATCTAAAATCTAAATTGCTCGTCACCAGTCGGGAATTTCTTGGGCTGCGTCGGATTGGGCTTGTGACAGTTGGTGAGGGGGCAACGGTTTGTCTGGGGTTAGGGGAGCTGAATCAGGATAAGTGGGTTTCCTGACATAGGAAAGGGTAGAGAGGGCGGAGACAGCCCCGCGCACTTGGTCGGGCCGCACTTCTAAGTATTTCTGCAACTGTTCTAAGTTGCGGTGGCCGCTGATTTCTTGAATAATCCGCAGCGGAATCCCGGCATTGCTCATCTGAGTTAGTGCCGTCCGCCGCAGGCTGTGGGTAGAAGCGCCGATGATGCCAACAAGTGAACAGGCTTCTTGGAATAGGTGAGAGGCGGCTTCCGGGTTCGCGTGTTTCCAGCGGTGGTTGAGGTGGCGGCTGGGGAACAGGTAGGGGTGATCGGGATGCTTGTAGGTTTCTAACAGCAGCCTCAACTCTTGAATGATCGGGATAGTGCGGGTGCCGAGCTTGCCTTTGGTGTTGCCTTTGCGGATGATCATTTCTGAGCGAATGACACCCGCCGGGGTGAAAACATCGATGACTTTCAAGCTGCACGCTTCCGCTACTCGGCAAGCCGTGTACAAACAAACGCCAAACAAAGTGCGATCGCGATCGGTTTGTAAACCTTCGTTGAACAGCAGTTCGATTTCCTCTTGAGTGAGTATCTTGGCTTGTCCGTGTCCCTCAATCTTCATTCGTGGTGTATACCCGACCCGACGCTTGAAAGTCTGGCATATTTGTTGCATTACTGCATCCGTCGGGGGTATTTCTTAACGTGGCGGGTGAGCGGGGTCAAGAAAAAAGAAGAGGCGATGGCATCCGGGGTGAGGAATAATCGGTTCAGGGACTCTAAAAATAAATAATGTTGGAAAGTTCATCGAAAAACACCGCTCGAATGATTGTTCGCGATCGCCAGGAACGAGAATACCGACTGCAAGTAGACCCGGACGAAGAGCAATATTTTACTGCCAAACTCCTGTACCGTAACAGCGCAATTGGTATGCTTCAATGCGTTTTATATCCGCCCGATAAATTGGTGATAGGCGATATCATTATTCACAGCGAGGTCATTCACGCTCCAGATCACTTAGGGACAGCTCTTTTGAGACTGCTAGTTGAACCCAAGCCAATCGATTACCGTCGCCGGGGACTGGGAACTCACCTGTTGCAGTTTGCGATAAAGAAAGCTCGTCAGCGGGGAATTAAGCGGATCTACGGTTCTCTAACTCAAGAAGACATCAACAACAATCCGAACCTTGTCAAATGGTACGAGAAGCATGGATTTAAGGTACTTCCGCCTTCAACGGAGAACATCGAAAATGCAGTTTGTGGGATTTCTCTGGATTTAAGATAGAAATCAAATTAATTGTGTTTTGCGACGGTGTAAATTTGTTCTTGAGGGCGATCGGTGCCTTTCGACCCAATGCCTGAGAATGCCTTGTAGTTGCTGCATGAATGCACCTGTCTGTGGGATGGAGTGCCGGATGCTGTGGACGAGAAGTCAGGAGAAAAAGCGCAGAGAGCAAACACTATTTTGCGTAAATCTACAGATATTCTTATATTTCCTTTGCTCGCTCAATACTTAAAAACTTCAATCTTCTGAAGATTCAACCTCTCGTGAAGATTCGCTATTTATCCCTCGATTCACATAGGGTATTGATTGTTTCGGTATTGCTACTTGTTTCTTTATTTGCTCTATAAATCGATTCTGATTTTCGATAGTTTGATTTACAGAGGCCATAAATTTATTTTGTTCTGACATCAGGCCTGCTATTGCTATATTATCTCTCAATCCATACTTGTCTATATTTGTCAATCGCATCGCTTCAGTGACTGATAATTGTTTAGCAAAGTCGGCTATACTACTCACGGGATTATTGGCAGCAGCCACTAAACGTTCTATATTGCTCACCGGATTATTGGCAGCAGCTATTAAATGTTCTATATCTCTTAATCCATACCCATCAATTGCTGATAATTGTCTGGAAAAAGTATCATGTAATTCTGGTTCAGATAAACTATTTGAAACAGAAACTTCTTCAACTTCTTGTATGGATTTATCGGCTATTTCTAGTTGTAAATAACTTTTAGCATATCGTAAAAAGTTATCTGGTGTATACATATGAAATATAGAAGCACCAGCTTCCAAAATTTCTTCTACTAATTCTGGGCGCGGTCCAATTGTTTTTCCATGCTCCTTTCTCCACCAATCCTCTTTATTGTCTGCGGTAATAAAAATGATATGAGTTAATGACTTGGACTTAACTTGTTTTAATATCTGTTTCCAAACAATCAAGTCGCCATATTCTTTTTTAAAAACCAATCCTTTACAAATATAGTGGTTATCTTTATCTTGATTTTTGTTCTTATCTTTAAAACCTGGGGGACGAAAAATTTTGTACCTTTGCTCGCCTTCTGAATATATTTGATCTAGCTCTTCTTGATTGGCAGGTGACTCACCAATCTTGTCTCCGAATAAATCTGTAATTTTATCTCTTATATAATCTCTACCATCTTTATTAATAAGCTCCTCTCTACAAGGTATTAATTTATCCCAAAAAGTATCAAAAGCTTTCTTGATATCTTCACTCATTTCTCGAACTAATTCGGGAGGAAAACATTTGGATCTGAAAGTCTCGGAAATAGTTTTTGTGATTTCATCTAATTTACTCTTAGCCTCAGTAAAATTAGCCTCTGCTTTGTTTATTCGAGTAATTCTATTTTCCTGATACTCAAGTGCAACTTGATGGGGAATCCATAAACGATTTCCTATAGCTTCTAAAACTTTAAAAAAGTCTTCGCGTGTTGCATTGTGATGTTCGTAAAAATCCAAAAGAACATTAGTATCAAAAATAAAAATACACTTTTGCCACAGTTCAGAAAATTCTTCGTCAGATGGGGAATAATAGCCGGGGAATAAGTCTTTCATTTTTGTCAATTACTTGGTAAATATCTTGCGCGCTCCACTCATATTGAGGCGCATGGTGATGACTTGCTCGCTAACCTGATAAACCCTACTTGCTTCGACCACGCTCATCTTAGTTTTAGCAATGTGAAAGGCTGCTTCCTTTGAAATAAGCAGCGCTGGCCCTAACCAATTCGCTTCATCCTCCTGTTCCACATCGAAGTAGCGGCAGCCGTGCTCATCGAGTACAGGACGCGGAATATGACCGAGGATGCCGTGACCGAGTTCGTGAGCGATATTTGAAGCCTGTCGGGGGAGATGGTGCGAATCATTGTGGATGATACGCCGTCGGTAGCCGTCAATGATGGTGACAGCCGAAAAGCTTTCCCGCTCCTGTTCCATAAAGTGGGCAACCGGCTCTGGTATTTCGCATTTGTAAGCTGATAGGGGGTCTACGGGAATTTCTAAGTGCCGGGCCAATCTCCAGGGGCAAAGGGGGTCGTGAGGTCTGAACCCCAACTCCTTTCTGAGTTCCCGAGCATAAGCATCCGCTTCAGATTTGAACCCGCGGCGTAACTGCTGTTTCATCAATCTATTCGATCCTTGCGTAGACGCTCATAACCTGCTTTGAGAATGGCTTCGAGAGCTGCTGCTCCTTCTGGGGTGAGATTGCGATCGGCCCGTAAGTACGCAGTAATTTGAGTAAGCGGGTCTGATTGGGTCCGAGTATCCCGAACTCCTTTGACAAAAGACTCAGCTTGCAATCCCGACCATTTTAGCAGTGCTGCCAAACTATCCACATCAGGCCTCCTTCCTTGAGCCATGCGGGTCAAAGTGGACGCGCTTACCTCAGACTGTGCCGCTACCTGCTTCCACGTTAGGCGCTGCGACTGTCGCTGGCTATCTAACGCTGCGTAAAAGGACTCTACATCAAACTCTACCTTAGCCACCATCCCTCTCCCATTGCTACCTTGCAATTTTAAGTCACTTGTGTAATCTTGGTAATTGCGAGCTAGCAATTCTTAGTCATTGTCGCAATTATTGGAGGAGTGGTACTGTGATTGCATCAAAAAATTATCGGATTCAGATTGATGAAACTTCTTATGAAGTGGACGATCCAGTGATTACAGGCTTTCAGCTTCTTGACACGGCAGGGAAGAGGCCATCTGAGGAATACCTCATCTTTCAGCGGTTGCAGAACGGGCAGCTTGAGGAAATCAGGCCTGATGAAACGGTCGATCTGCGGAAACCGGGCATAGAGGCGTTTATCACCTGGCAAAGCGATCGCTCTTTTCGTTTTGTAATTGACGGCAGGAAATTTGAGTGGGGCATACCGCTAATTACCGGACTGAAGCTCAAACAGCTTGCGGGAGTTGACTCGCAGTCTTATGGAGTTTGGCTGGAGGTACGGGGCAAAGAAGACCGCCCGGTTGGAAATGAGGAGTCGGTGGAGCTCCAAGCTGCCGGAGTCGAGCGTTTCTTCACGGGTAAGAAGACTACGACGGAGGGTTAATCCATGAGCTTTTTACCGTCGCGAGAGCGGGAATATCTTGAAGGCAAAGGTATTGTCTTTCAGGAAGTTATAGACGGCAGCCAAAAGGGAGTAATTCTCCCTTGCTTTAGGTTGCCGTCCAACAAGTACGATGTCCACCAGGCTGATGTATTGATTGTGCTTCCCCCAGGCTACCCAGATGTCCCGCCAGATATGTTTTACTTGCAACCCTGGGTGAAGCTTGCCACTCGCAACCGTTACCCCACAGCAGCAGACCAGGCTTTTAGGTTTAATGGATTGTCCTGGCAGCGGTGGTCGCGCCACAACAACGAGTGGCGTCCCGGTATTGACGGTATTTGGACGATGCTCAAGCGCGTGGAACACGCCCTGGAGGTGGCTGCATGAGCTTTACTGCCAGTATGGTGTTGCAGGAGGAGCACCTTAAATACCTCCAAGAAAGCCTGATCCACACTGATGGAAGAGAACGGGCAGCTTACGTGCTCTGCGGTGAGGTAGTTGTTGAATCCGATCCTTGGGATGGTCAGCAGCGCCGGAAATATCTTTCCTATGAAATCCTCGCGGTTCCTGAAGATGAGGTAGTTTCCAGTTCCGATCGGCATATTACGTGGAAGACTGATTCTTTTGTTCGAGCATTGAAGCTCGCTCAAACGAGGGGGATGACGGTGGCTCTCGTTCACAGCCATCCGGGAGGTATCGCTGCGTTTTCCGAACAGGATGATAGAAACGAACCCGACCTTGTAGAGCTTGCCCAGCACAGAAACGGTATCCAGACAAAACTCCTGAGCGTAATTCTCACAGACTCAGGAGAGCTTGTCGGTCGCCTGTGGACGAGCCAGCAAGAGTCGATTCCCCTGCAACTGATTGGTGTTGTAGGAAAATCAATTCAGCTCCACTACACGGGGCGGGGGCAGGGTATACCTTCGTCAGTTTTTCAGCGACAATCCCTCGCATTTGGGGAAGCACTTGCTCAGGATTTATCGACGCTCAGGGTTGGAGTGGTAGGCTGTGGCGGTACGGGCAGCGCAGTCGCCATGCTGCTTCCCAAAATGGGAGTACGACAGATTGCGCTCTTCGATCGAGATGTAGTTGAAGAGAGTAACTTGAACCGACTTCACGGCGCAATTCGGGAAGACGCTGAAGCAAAGCACCCGAAGGTTCTTGCTGTAGCGCGATCACTCTCGGAGTTAGGGCTTGGAGTGCAAGTCAAGTCCTATCAATCGTGGATAGGCGATCTGGATTGCCTAAATGCGCTGAAGTCTTGCGATATAGTCTTCGGTTGCACGGATGACCATGCCGGACGGTTGCTGCTTAACCGCTTTGCCTACTATTACCTGGCTCCTGTTTTCGATGTAGGGCTTGCCATCGAGGTATCTCCAACTGAACCGCCAGAAATCAAAGCGCTAGATGGTCGAGTAACGACACTGGTAGCCAGCCCCAACCAGACCTGCCTGTTGTGCCGAGAAGTTATAAATCCTGTGGTAGCGCGGGACGAGGCTTTGAAGCGGAATCATCCGGTCGAGTACGAGCGGCAAAAAGCAGAGGCTTACGTTCTAGGCGAAGGAAACCCAAGTCCCGCAGTGGTACTTTTCACCACGGATGTTGCGATTATGGCGATTGAAGAGTTGGTGCACCGCCTTCAAGGATTTCGAGGCGAGAACGGTGCGATTGCCCAAAGAGTAAGAAAATTTCACCTAATGACCGATCGAAAGCAAGCTGCTGATTCCAAGTCGCATTGCCCTATTTGCGGTACTGCTGAGTGTTGGGGCAAAGGCGATATTGTTCCATTTCTCGATTTGGTGGAGTGAGCTATGTTTCTTCGCAATCTAATTCGATGGATTCTAATCAAGCTGAAAGTAATGGACAAACCAGACTTGTCAGCACGGATAGTTAAAGTTCATCCGACACCTGAAGAAATTATACCGAAACAGGTATTTGTCGTTGGTGAGGCCCGGTATCGGAAATGGGCTTGTTTTCGATGTCCCGGTGAATGCGGGGAGGCAATTTTGTTGTCGTTAAACCAGACGCAGCATCCTTCGTGGAAGGTTACTATAGACTGGTTGGGACGGCCGACGATTCATCCCTCGGTTAGGCAGATCAACGAGTGTAAGTGCCATTTCTGGGTTCGTCACGGCTCCGTTGAATGGTGTTCCGATACAGCAACTATAGCCCAAAGGAAATCCTAGTTGTTCGGAACAGCAATCAGGATTGTTTTGAAACTGCATCCGATCTTGAAGAAGTTTCTACACGCGCTGCTGCATAAGGCACAGCAGTAAAACCTGGGGCGTTACAAATAATCTCACCTAAAGCACAATTATGATTGCAGTGAACCCTGGCTTTTGGTGTTGAGGAACGCGCTTTCCTGACTTTTCCCCGCCCTTGGCTGTTTAAACCGAAGACAGCCAGCGTTCTTCGTGCCGGTACCGAGAATAACCGTTGTTGCTAAAAGTAACAAACACCGGATTTTTGGTATCGCATTCTAAAAAAGTATACGTCCAAGTTGACCCAGACCAAGCAACCTCATCTACTTCATAAATCTGTCGCGGCCCTTGGGAGTTGTAAATGCCAACTCTTTGCCCTTTCTGGAATTTTGCGCTTGGTTTCATCGAACGAATTTATTGTGGATCGGGCGCGCGAGCGTTACACCTAATCGCAATTGCCGGGGAACGCCAAAAAACGAGCGCCTCTATTGTTGTATTACATTAAGGGAATTCAGGACGCTCGGCACGGACGGGCGCGGACATAGGGACGATTAAATAAATTTATCTAATGCGAGTTTTGGGTCGATCGTCAATCGTTCCAATGCTGCCGTCCTGGTTAATTACTACATCGTAATCGTGCGTTAAAAAAGTTTCGATTGTGAGAAAACAATAACCGGGAAGGGCAGGATCGTATGAAACGTTTGCGGTTTCAATAGGAATTTCTCTACCGCTCGCCACTTGTGGACAAAGACCTTGCCTGTAAATTTCATCCAACGCCAACCCTATTAATTCATAAATTGGTTTGTTTTTCGCCATATTTCCCATTGAATTTTAAGATAAACACCTAAATGTTGCCATCTGGTTGCTGGCGGCGATAACAACTATTGCCTTTGCTTCGGACATCATTATAGCAAATGTATTTACTGGTTCAATTGTTCGCAGTAATTAAGGAAAGAACTCATTTTTTTAAACCGCCTGACTCCATATTGCGATTGCCGATGTACGAGGTTTTGCGATCGCCGAACCTATCTGCTTTAGGTTAAGTTGCTTCTTATCTGCGAAAGAGCTTGATTCAAACCCTCACTGTGAATCCAGCCTACGAAGCCACCATAAATCATTCTGCCATCGGGATCGGCTAAAAAAATGTGGTCAACGCCAACGGGGTTCTTCCAAGCCCTAACCGCCGTCCCATCCCTGAGCCTTATTACTGGACGGGAACTTTTAAAATCCCTGTGGTGTGCTGGAGTCATGCCTGGAACAGCTTGTAAAATAGCGATCGCCGAGCCTGTGATATCGTCCATGTTAGTAACGATCGTCGCTGCCACACAACCGCACCCATCCGTCACCGTCATTTGAAGCCTTTCCTTAATGTCGCCGTCAAACAGCGACAATTTCTCAATCTCTTCTAAAAGTTTCCCGTGCGGTTCGGATAAGCGCCTTTGGCAATAAATTGCTGTTAGCAAGTCCTCCAGCCCCACTTTTGTCAAAGCATCTGCAATTAATCCTGTCAAACCTAGCACGGCAATGCCACCTAACATTCCCGCAGGGCCTCCCAGAAATGCTAAAGCTGCTGTAATGGCCGCAGCTCCTGTAAAACCTGTCGCAGCCATCGTCACCACCAGGATGACACCGGGTAAACCCAAACCAGCTACTTTCTTGACGACTTCATCCATTTTACCCACCTTTGCTATTGCTTTGGGAACCTTACCAACCGCTTGCGGGTACGGAACACCTGCTAGCGCAACAAGTTATTTATTCTAGATTCTTGCCTTTACTGCCTTGCTGCATCAATCTGTGGATTTTCTTAACGCGGTAGCTGAGTTTAGGGGACGTTTGAACAAAAGGCAGTTGACAGTAAGGCATTGAGATTTTGGCGATCGCTACAACGTTGCAAGAAGCGATCGCCCTTTCGGACGCCGGCATCCGAATAAAGCTTGGTGCTGCAGCCGAAGCATTATTGGCTGTCTGTGGCGATGAGGGAAAGGAGGTACAGGCGAGTGGTGAGGAAAAACGCGGAGTGCGGTTTTTCCGACACTTTAGGGGCTAAGCATATCGTAGTGTTTGAAGAGAGGGCGATCGCTACCCTATTCCAGGTTTATAAACTACAGTAGCACCTTGTAAATCAGTTTTTATGGTGCAATTAGGAGAGTTTTTTACTATTTAGCTAAAAAAAATGGGTGCGGTAATTAACACAACTTTAAGTTTTTACCTTGCCTGTGTGGCGGAATATAACCCGCTTGTTGTTGTTTTTTAAATAATTTTGAGAACTAATTTATTTGGATAAAAAAATTAGGCTATTTTTCTAATGAATGTATTCTCTTGTTTTAATTTTAACTATTGTTTTACGAAGCTCGCTTGAAAAAAGTTTCATTCTTTTGCCCCGCTCTACTAAAGTAATGCATCATATTTATAGTGAATATGCTGTAGAGTTTAAACTAGGGGCAGTAAGCAATCCAGCTACAAACTAGGTTAACCTCAACCATAGTGAGCGATCACACGCAGTACACCCGCTACACCAACATCCATTGTTCGTCAAGACTAATGCCTACCGAGAGAATCCCCGAAGACACACTTGACAGTATTCTTGCCCTCCAGATAGTGGTCGCCTGGGCTGGTGAAGGAGCTTGTGACCCCAAACGCCTTGACTGGTGGCGTACTGACTTAATTGATAAAGACGGTGGTGGCGACCTATTCCTGCGACTGCTTCCTAAAACCCACTTATGGGCATCTTTAGAAACAGTAAGGCAGGCAGCAATCGCGTTAGACCGACGCAAGCGCTCTGAAATGGCTAGACCAGATCATGTTTGTACATTATTTTTCTGGGGATTCTCTGTGGATGAGCAATTAGCAGAGCGACTGGCTTTTCATAAGCGCAATAGAAAACACCCACGAGGCACTTTACCAATTCCAGTGGATATATATCAGCCTTTTTCTCAAGCTGAATTTAAAATAGCTATTGAGATTCCCAATCAAAAGGTGGAATTTAAGGTTGTACCCAGCGGACGGGAAGTTTTAGGGGAAATGCTAAAAGCACTCGACGAGCGTGCTAAGAAGTTAGCATCTGCGCTTTTACCCCTACCCCAAGCCGACAGCTATCCCATGCCATTCTACCGTTTAAAGGAAAACTAAATTCAATGGCTGGGATAACTAAACATCAAGTTCTTAACAAAGTATCTGCCAACTTCATATTACACGGTAAAGAAGTTGAGCAATTCCATACCCGTTTACTGCGTACATCCTTGGCTTTGGAAGAAAGTCGAGTTTATTGGGAACATTTAAGAATAAATATTCCCAAGGAAAAAAGAGCAGTGGTGGCGTTTGAAGAACGCTGGTTTGGTAGCAGAAGTATGGCACGAGTTCGCAGTCTACTGGTCGAATTGAGCTATCGCTTCGATGCCTATCCGATCGCACTACAGGTTCTTGGTCACTGGTGTCCCTCCGATCCAACGACTCGCCAAAATATCTGCCACTGGTATATGCAGCTAACAGATCCCATGTATCGTACTTTTACAGGTGTCTTCTTAGAACAGCGTCGTCTTCAATCCAATCCAAGTATCGACCGGGATATAGTAGCCCGTTGGGTGACTCAAAAGCTGGAGAATGAGTGGTCAGCAGCAACAACTTTACGAATGGCAACGGGTTTAATTGCTGCTGTGGCAGATGCAGGGCTTTGCTCGAAAAACGTCGGTACGCGCAGCCTCCAGTATCCCAAGGTAACTGATGAAGCACTGGCTTACTGGCTCTACTTTTTGCGTCATCTGTCTTTTGAAGGGTCACTTTTAAATAATCCTTATTTCACATCAGTGGGTTTAAGTGAGAACTTTCTGGAACAGCGGTTGCGCCGCTTACCAGGACTTACCTTTAATCGGATGGGCGACCTTTACGAGTTTGAATGGCATTGCGCTGACCTCAAATCCTGGGCGATTCAAATCTTAGGCTTGAAGTGGGAGGAAGAAGTATGACAGGGTTGTTATTTGAAAGTTCGTCCTTAGAAAGTGCTATACAGGCACTACGCAATGATTTATTGGATAAAGATAGCCCCAAAATTAGCACGATGCGGAATTACCGATTTGCGATCTTGCAATATACCCCTCGTGATGAGTTTAAACTTCGCGCCCGCATTCGCTGGTTAACTGATGACCTAAAAAGTCAAGGGTGGAATGTATTAGCAATTTCTCTTCAACATCTATTTTTAACTCGAATTAAGAAAGAAGAGCAACGAGTTTTAGATAGCATGATTGGCACTGAACATCGTCTTTATCCTAAATCCCCTGAGCGGGCACTTAACCATTTAAAAGATAAAATCGCTCTCTATGTTGAGGGGTCTGAAGGAGTTGCTAAAGACGTAATTGCAGTGATTGATGAATTTGCAAATAGTTATCTTGGAGACAACGATCGTACCTTAATTTTTTTAGGACGTGCTGGAGCTTTATATCCATTTTTTCGCTCGTCAGCTCTTCTTAAACATATTGATGGTAAAACACGCAATTTGCCAGTTGTTCTGCTCTATCCCGGCGACCGCAAAGATTTGAATGCTTTGTCTTTTATGGGAGAACTCCCTGCTGACCGCGACTATCGACCTCGGATCTACTCCTGATTAATACTACTGTCGTAATCACTAGAGAAACAATAATGTTGTTATGCTAATTAAAGATATTTTTGCTGCTGACATTACCCGTGATATTGCTCCTGTTGTTTATTTTCATGAGCAAGACCCCATTAAAGTTTTAGAAGAAGTTTCTGAATATATCATTACTGGCGGGTATCCAGAAAATGACCCGCGTCATCGCCGCGTGCAATCAGGAATTCACGAACAGTTTGTTAAGTTACTCAAAGCACTAGCAGAAGAATTAGAGAAAAAAAAGGGAGCGGAACTTCCAGCATCTTGGATTTCTGGTTTTTATGGTTCTGGTAAATCGAGTTTTGCTAAGCTTTTAGGGCTTGCCTTAGATGGTATGGTCTTACCTGATAATCGTAAGTTAGCCGATGCGCTTTTGGCACGGGATGACTCACCTAATTCTCAGGAATTTAGGGACTTATGGTACAAGATATGCAGTCAGATTAGCCCCATTGCAGTAGTTTTTGATATCGGTGCAATAGCACGGGATGATGAACATATTCATTCAGCCGTGAAGCGTCAGATACAAGTTCGTTTGGATTATTGCACTATTAGTCATTATGTAGCAGACCATGAACTAAAACTAGAGTTAGACGGCAAGTGGGATGATTTTTTGATGTGTGCCCAAACAACACTTAATCAAACTTGGTCAGCAGCAAAGAATGACCAATTGGCAGAGGAAGCTTTTTCTGAAATTATGCACGCCATGAATCCTACTCGTTATATTGACCCAATGAGTTGGTTTGATAGTCGTGCAGGTTCTGAGACAGGCATTGGTACATCAGTCACAGAAACAACTCAAGATATTATTAATATGCTCGATCGCCGTGCCCCTGGTAAAACCGTTTTTATCGTGGTGGATGAAGTGAGCCAATATATCCACCAGGATAACAACCGAATGCTGAAATTACAATCCTTTGTTTCAGATTTGGGACAAAAATTAAAAGGGCGAGTTTGGTTACTAGCAACTGGACAACAAAAACTTGAGGATAGTGAAGATCAGAGCAGTATTGGTAAATTAAAAGACCGTTTTCCGCCGAAATTACGGGTTCATTTAGCACCCACTAATATTCGCGATGTGGTTCACAAAAGGTTATTGAAAAAAGCTGTCTCAAAGGAAGCCGAGCTGCGAGCGCTCTTCCAACACCACCGCAGTGACCTAAAATTATACGGCTATAAATGCGATTCTATCACTGAAGATGATTTTCTTGAAGTCTATCCCATGCTGCCCGGATACGTTGATTTGCTGATGCAAATTACGACCAATCTCCGCACTCGTTCTACTCGTGCTAAAGGAGACGATCATGCAATTCGCGGATTGTTGCAACTGTTAGGTGAATTGTTTCGAGAGCAGAGGTTAGGAGAACGACAGCTTGGTGCTTTAGTGACGCTAGATAGTATTTATGAAGTGCAACACTCTGCCCTTGATGCAGATTTGCAAAATACCTTAACTCGGTTATTTAATCATGAAGAAGTTATTAACAATCCTCTGGCAATAAAAGTGGCAAAAACTGTAGCCCTTTTGGAGTTAATTCAGGAACAGGAACCAACCACAGCGACATTCGTTAGTCAGTGTCTTTATTCTGAATTAGGTCAGGGTAATCAAGAGCCAAATATTACACAAGCATTAGAAAAATTGCGGAATTTAGGGCTGCTTTCTTATTCTGATAAATTCGGCTACAAGATTCAAAGTTCTGCCGGACAAGAATGGCAGCGAGAACGGGATAGTTACAGTGTTATCTCCGATGCTCGAAGTCAAATTGTGGCAGAGAAGCTGAAAACTTTGCTCGGTAGTGTGGAACGTCCTCGCTATAAAAATAAGGGTTTTCCTTGGGGTGCTTTTTTTAGTGATGGTCACCAACGGCAAGATGAACGCCTGCAAGGATTGAACGATCCTGCTGTCTTAATTGTTGATTTCCGCTATCTTTCTAATCCAGAAGATCGCAATTCTAGCACTTGGATACAAAACAGTGATAGTGCTAATTTGCGCGATCGCATTATTTGGGTTGTCGGTAAATTAAGCGATTTGGTTGTCCAAGCGCGAGATTTAGGACGTTCTCGTCATATCGTCAATAAGTACGAATCGCGCCGACACTCCCTTTCGGGAGAAAAACAGCGATTATTGTCTGAGGAAATCACCCGACGAGATAATTTAGAAAAGAAAGTACAAACTACGATCGCCCAAGCTTTTTTAGATGGTGAACTTTATTTTAGAGGGCGGTATATCGATAAGCAACAATTTGGTGCAGCATTTACTACAGTTCTAGAACGGGTGGGAGAAAGTATTTTACCAGAACTCTACAACTGCTATGTTGATATAGCGATTACACCTACGGAATTAACCCAACTTCTCGAACCGAATTTATCAGGGCCATCTCAAAAGTTTATGAAGTCGGAATTGGGTATTTTAGAACTGGATGCAGGTAAATATATTCCCACCTGTAGCGGAGAAGTTCCCTCGCGTATTGCTCAATATATTCAAGACCAAAATGGCATTCCTGGCAACGCCCTACTCGCACATTTTGGGGGCCCACCCTACGGTTATCCGGCAGATGTGGTTAAAGCTTGTTTAGCAGGGTTGTTACGCGCTAATAAGGTGCGAATTCGCCCGGAAAGTGGTCCAGAAATCACCTCGGTGCGCGATCCGGGTGCTAAGGATATGTTTACCAAAGACCGGGATATCAAACGCGCTGATTTATTACCACCGAATCAAACGGAAATTAGTGCGCGTGACAGAATTGCCATTTGTAAGTTTTTCAAGGACTCCCTTGGTACTGACCTCGATCGGGAAAATGATGCGATCGCTGATGCTGTCTTTCAGCAGTTTCCCAATCAGGTAAAACGCTTGCAAGAGTTGGAGAAACGTTACAATCGCTTGCCAAACCGTCCAGATTTGCCCCCAGCTTTGGTAAAGTTACGGGAGGCGCTGGAGAAATCAATGCGATCTCGTCAAGTAGAAGATACAGTTATCACTGTTAAGAAAAATTTGGATGCCCTACGAGATGGCATTCAAGAATTAGGAATTTCCTTGACAGATTTATCCGATTCTGGTATTGAAGTCGTAGCTAAAACAGCTAAAATTCGGGATCACCAAGTGGCGCAACTCCAGCAGATTGACCGCATTGCAGAAGTTAAGCCAGCAATTGATGCTTTGATAGATCACCTAAATTGCGAGCGACCTTGGCGAGATATTAACAGTTTGAAACCGCATTTAGAAACGATTGAAGAGCACTATAAGGCGGTGCGTTTGAGTTTAATTGAACAGCAAGACAAACAAGCGGAAACGATTCGCAGTCGCATAAAACAGCGCCAAGGGTTTATTAAATTAAATGAAAAGCAAGGCGATTATGTACTGCGTCCAATCCACAAAGCCGTTCCTGATACAACTCAAGACTCGCTTTATCCCTCTTTATTAGAGTTACGAGATTCAGCAATTTTACGATTGCAAACTGCTGAACAAGAGGCAAACACTTATTTGGATAATACCTTATCTCAGGTGACAGATGAACAGGTAATTCAGCTACAACTTAACCTGAGTGGACGTGAAGTAAGTACGCCAGAGGAAATAGAAGCTTTAGCAAATCAAATTAAAGAACGCCTCTTAGCGCAGCTTAAACCAAACACTCGCATTCGCATTATCTAAACACCTTAATCTTTTCTGTCTTACTTATGTACCTTACTCCTCAAGCTAAATCTAAATTGTCCAATACCATTCGCATTTTGAGAGAACGATTGCTTATCGACTTTCATAATGCTATCGATAGTGCGTATCGGCTGTCTATCCCTTTAAAGACAGCGGGACTTTCAGAAGAACTACACATGAAACGTCAGCGTTTGGAACAGTGGTTAGATGAACAGTCTCGCAGCGAAACTAAGGCGAAAAAAGATGAGGTACGCCAACGTTATCTAAAAACGGCAGAAAAATTGGCAGCAGCGACATTTTTAAACCGTCTGATTGTGATTAAACAAATGGAAGCGCATGGACTTATTAAACCAGCCGTAATAACGGGGGGTTGGCAAAGTTCTGGGTATCGGGAATTTAGAGATTTTGCGCCGGAATTATTGAAGGATGAAACTGAGGGATATGGGACGTTACTGCAACTTTTATATGATGAATTATCGTTGGAGTTGCCGGGGTTATTTGGTGATGTGGGAGTAACGGCACTATTTCCAATTCCAGCGAGTACGTTACGGGCAGTTATTGAAGCGTTGAATCAACCAGAATTACAGGATGCTTGGTTAGATGATACTACGCTGGGTTGGGTTTACCAATATTGGAATGACCCGGAACGAGAAGCACTGGATGCTAAATTGAATGGTGGGGGAAAGGTGGAACCTCACGAAATTGCTAGCAAAACCCAGATGTTTACAGAGCGTTATATGGTGGAATGGCTGCTACATAATAGTTTGGGGCAAATGTGGCTGGCAATGTGCCAAAAGCACCGTTGGATAGCGGAAGTAGAAGCAGATGGTACGTTACAACGTTTGGAAACTCGGCGCAAGGAATGGCGGGAAAAGCGCGAGAAAGGGGAGGTAAGTTTAGATGCGCTAATGCCAATTGAGTCGGAAAGTGAGGAACTTTGGAAGTATTGGGTACCGCAACCTTTGACGGATGATGCTGTTGAGTATGCGCCAGATAGTGTGCGAGAGATTAAAATTTTAGATCCCGCTTGTGGTTCGGGGCATTTTTTAGTAATTGCTTTTGGGTTGTTGTTTGCGCTGTATCGAGAGGAAGCGCGACACCGAGGGGAAAGTTGGAACGATGTTTCAATTGTAGAATCGATTTTAGAGAATAATCTTTATGGCATTGATATTGACCCCAGCGCAGTGCAAATTGCGGCAGCAGCGTTAATTTTGAAAGCGCGTTTGATTTGTTCTGAAGCGAGTCCGCGATTTTTTAATTTAGTTGCATCAAATCTTCAGTTAGGTTCTTTACCGGAAAACGATCCGGCATTAGTGGAATTGCGGCGAGAGATAACAGAAACTACAGGAATTCCTGAAGAATTAACAAATCAAATTGTTCAAGCTTTGAAAGGGGCGGATTATTTAGGGAGTTTGCTGAAAGTTGATGTGATGGTTGATGTAGCAATTTGGAAATATGAACAAACTTTATTTGACCCGATTCAAGGAGATATCTTTGAATCAGTTTATGTAAAGGAGGAGGCGAGTAGTTTAGCCAGTCGCATCCAGAAAATGAAGGATTTTCTTTTGGAAAAGCTAGAGCAATTTTTAGCACGTTGTACCAATGGCGATGATTTGGGTTTGCGGTTGCGGGGAGAACAATTGGCGGCGGGAATTCGGTTTATTCGGATGATTCAGGAAAATTATTATGATTTGGTAATTGGGAATCCACCTTATCAAGGAACTAGCAAAATGGTGGGTGCTGCTTATATCACTAATCATTATCCGAGGGGGAAGGCAGATTTATATGCAGCATTTTTAGAACGGAGTTTACAATTAGCAAAGGTTGGCGGTGTTTCGGCAATGCTAACAATGCGAAATTGGATGTTTCTTCAACAGTACAGCACTCTTCGACAATATTTAATTGAAACTTTTGACCTCCGATTAATTGGAGATTTGGAAACAGGTGCTTTTGAAGAAGTTTCTGGAGCACAAGTAGTGCTTTCTGTTGCCATGTCTATTTTTAATAAATTGTCTCCACATATTGAAAAAAGTATTGCTTTTCGACCAGCACCTGGAGATTTGAAATCAGCAGGTAATACTGCTCGTAAACGAGCCGCCGTTCTAGCCCAGGTCGGACGATTTGAATTTAAAAGTGATCGTTTCAACGCCATCAAAGAAGAACCCCTCATTTATTGGTGGGACGATGATTTTCTCAAACACTATGCTGAAACTCCTAAATTGGGTGATGAAACCCATGTTCGTCAGGGATTAGCAACTTCAAATAATACTCGATATTTACGATTGCCTTGGGAAGTACGTATTGAGTATATACTACTGAGAACTGCCAATTTTAATGGAAATTTTTGCAACTCCCATAATTGGATTCCTTTTATTAAAGGCGCGGTAGGAAAACTTTGGTTTGAACCACTTTCGGATATTATAGAGTGGTCGAATCACGGTTTAGCTTTAAAAACTTATGCTCAAAAACTTTATAAAAGCTATACCAGAACTATAAAAAACGAAGAATATTATTTGAAAAATGGTATTTCTTATTCAACTATTGGTGCTCTCTTTTCAGCTAGGGTAAGACGGTATCAGAGTATATTTGATGTTTCTGGATCTTCAGTTTTTCCGAGAAATATTTCTAATGCCCTTTGTTTGATGAATAGTCAAAATACTGGTCAAATTCTTACAGCTTTGAATCCAACAGTTAATTTTCAAGTTGGTGATGTTAACCGCCTTCCTCTCTTCCCTATCGAATCATCAGACGAAATCTTCGCCAAACTTGATAAAGCTTTCACGGAACATGAAGCCGCCCGCGAAACATCTGTAGAATTCAAAAAACCCGGTGTATCTGCTTGGAACTATGCCCAAGAATGGGCGCAAAAAGCAGTAGATAGAGAACCCGCAATCCCCTTACCCGACTATCAACCCATTTACGAACAACCCCCCGCTACTAATTTTGTATCCTATTCCATTGGTGTAGCATTAGGGCGGTTTGAGAAGGCAGAGGGCGGAGGGCAGAAGGAAGAAGTTAGGGCAGAGGACAGAGGGCAGAGGGCAGAAGAAAAGGTGGTAGAAGATGTACTTCCGTATGGAATTTTATATCTTTCCAACTACTCCGAACACGACAGTTTAAAAAATCCTGCCAGCCAAATTATCGACGAAACCTGGCAACAATATGGCGTAACCATTGCCAAAAACAAAACCCTGCGAGAATGGCTGAGACAGAACTTTTTTAAAGACGTTCACCTGGGAATGTACGAAAACCGCCCCATTTACTTTCCCCTCTCATCCACTAAGAAAAACTTTGTCGCCTTCATCAGCATTCATCGCTGGCAAGATAACACCTTGCAAGACCTCTTAGCAGAATACCTCATCCCCGAATTAAACCACCTCGAAGGCGAACTCAGCGACTTAATTGATGCCCGACATCAAGGCGATAAAAAAAACCAAACCAAAGCCGAAGAACGCTACAGCAAAATTCAACAACTCCACACCGAACTAAAAACATTTATTGACCTCGTAAGACAAACTGCCGAACAAGGCGCACCCCCCGCCAACCCCAAAGACACCGCCCGCGAAGTCGATGCCCGTTTCAAAATGGATTTAGATGATGGTGTAATGATTAATAGCGCTGCCCTTTGGTCACTTCTAGAACCCCAATGGACGCAACCCAAAAAATGGTGGTCAGAACTCTGCAACGCCCAAGGCAAAAAAGATTACGACTGGGCACATTTAGCCGCCCGTTACTTCCCCAGCCGAGTCGATGAAAAATGTCAAAAAGACCCCTCCCTCGCCGTCGCCCACGGTGTTTTTTGGAAATACCATCCCGCCAAAGCCTACGAATGGGAATTGCGCTTAAAAGATGAAATTTCCTCCGACTTCACCATTGATGAACAAAACTCTGATGAATATCGCCAAACCTTTGAGGAAGAAAACCCAGAATTAGTTAATGACTTAATCGAAAAAGAAGAAAAACGCCGAGAACGCAAACGGAAAAAAGAAGAAGATGATAATGATACGCCTCTTTTAGACCAAATTGATAATTCAGGGGAGGAAGAAGAATGAAAGAACTAAATTTTATTACCAGTGTTTTAGAAGAACAAGTAAAAGGGGAATTACGTCAACAAGGAATTGTTGTTTGGCTAGATAAAGACGGTTACTATAATACCTACGTTGATGATTTAATTGCCCGTTATTCTCGCGGGGAATTTTTTGCCCCCGTCGTCGCCTTTCGCGGTAGCTACCTAGAAATGCTACTCGCCCTTGAACCTTATGGAAACGGACTCGACCCCGAACCATTACTCATTCATCTCCCCGGTCACACCGAAGAAACTGTCCGTAAAACCCCAATCCTAGAACTTTATCACGCAGGTTATCGCTTCCGCAAAGCTCTCGATACCCTCATCCGCGAAGCCGCTACCGGGCGCGTCACCCCTGCCGAAATTGACGCTTATCTGAAAAATGGCATTTCTGACCTAAACTCTGCTGAAGTCTGGTTAGAAAGCCACCTAGCCCAACCTCAAGGCGGAATTGCCGCCTACCTAAACAGCCTTAGCCTAGAATGGATTTTAGACGGTCTTTTAGGCGAAGAAAAAGTTTTACAATCAAAAATTTCTGATTCAAGCGCCCTTGATACCCTCGCCCAACATCTCTATCGTCACACAGGATTAGATCAAGCATTTTTGCAATTTTTTCAGGGCAATAAACTTTTATCTTTTATAGATTTAGGAGATGCTTTTGCAGCTTGGTTAATGTGTGTTGAATATGTCAACGACCTTAAGCGTTCTCCTTATTTAGATACACTCAAGCCTCTGACTCGATTATCTAACCCCCTACGAAAAGCTTGCGAACAATTAATTAATTACCTAAGACAACGCCACCCGGAAATTTATGCGATAAAAGCTACCATTGTCGAATCCCATTTAGAACCTGAACTTAATGCTATCCGTCCGGAAGATTTAGGAAAAATTGATACATTCCACCGCGAAGAAAGTATCATTTTAGAAAGTGCCGTGCGATCACTTCTGACCGGAGAATGGCAAAAAGCGATGCAGTGGTCAGACTCTCGCACGGAAACCCCCTCATTTTGGCTAGAACGCGATCGCACCCGCCGTTTAGAATGGTCGTTAATCCGAGATGCTGCAACCTTGGGGTGTGAGATTGACAAAAATGGGCGATCGCTCAAAGACATTTATACTCTTAGAGAAGCCCTAGAAATTTACACCCAATCTGCCTATGCAGTAGACAAAGCTCATCGCCATTTAGAACAACAACGATTAAAACTTTTAGAACCTACTTTACCACATTTCGCTCAACTTCTAGAAGCGGCTGATAAACTACGTTCTGAATATCGAAATTGGGCAGATACTTTAGCTCAAGACTTTGCTAATATTTGCACTAGAGAAAGCTTTTTACCCGACGATGACTTACAACAGCGTACCTTGTACGATCAAGTTGTTCACCCCCTAACCAAAACTAACAAAAAAGTCGCTTATTTCTTAATTGATGCTTTCCGCTATGAAATGGCAACCGAACTAATAGCAGAATTTGAAGACAGTGGCATTACTGTTAATCTAAAAGGACGTTATGCCGAACTGCCAACTATCACCGCCGTTGGTATGAACCTTCTCGCTCCTGTTCATCAATTCGGCAAATTATCCCTAGCAAATGGAGAAGGGTTTAAAGGATTTAAAACAGGCGAATACACCGTGCGGAAACCCGACGAAAGAGTCCGGGCAATGAGCGATAAAAGCATTGATAATGTTAGTGCAGGTCGGCGGAAAGTGCGGGGCGTAAGTTTAGCAGAAATTTGCGATCGTTCCACCACCAGCTTAAAAAAAAGTTACTCCGATGCCAATCTGATTGTTGTTCACAGTAAAGAAATTGACGATGCAGGCGAAGCAAATGTCGGTTTAGCCACCTTTGAAACTTGGCTGCAACAAATAAAATCAGCTTGGAATTTACTTAAAACTATTGGCATAAATGAATTTATTTTTACTGCCGATCACGGATTTCTTTTACAAGACCAAACCACCCAAGAAAAGCCCTATGGTAGTAAAAAAGATCCCAATCGCCGCTACATTTTAGCCGCAGATGCCCGCCTAGAAGAAGGGATGGTCGTCGTTCCTCTAAATGCTCTTCAATACGAAGGTCAAAACAATTACTTATTATTTCGTAAAGACACAGCAATATTTGCCACTGGCAACCCCGGTGCGACTTTTGTACATGGTGGAAATAGCCTGCAAGAGCGAGTTATTCCTGTCTTAACGGTATCCCATCGCTATCAATCTAATCTAGCGATGGTTAAGTACCTAATTGAAGCCAAACCCGAACGAGAAATCATGGGTCATAGTCGCATTCAAGTACGGATAAAACCAGCGCCCGTAGCCCAAGGAGTTCTCAGTTTTGTGACAGCTAAAACTATTAACCTTGCCTTGCGCGTACCAGAACGACCGGATATTCAAATAATAATTAAAGATGCACCTGGAGCCGAGGTAAAAAATCAACAAATTGAAATTCCGGTTGGTGGAGATTGGATTGAGGTATTATTTGACTTGAAAGGACAGCGAGATGAGCGCGAGCGAATTGAAGTTTTCCATCCAGATAACATTGAAGATGTAGAACCGCTCATCCCTCAAACTTATTTCAATGTATCCGGTTCTCTCCAAAACGCTTCTTCTCCTGTTACCGAGTCAAGTCGCGGCACAAACTGGCAAGATAGTTTTGAAGATGAGGCAATTCGGAACGTATTTCTTCACCTCCAGCAACACAGCTCAATTACAGAAATGGAGCTAACTCAAATGCTTGGTTCAGCCAGACAGGTACGGCGCTTCTCCGTAGAATTTGAAGAACACCTTAAAAAAGTTCCTTTCTCCGTCATAATTGAAACAACCAGTAACGGCAAACGCTATGTCAAACAAAGTTAAAATAGAAGGCAATAACTATGGCAATCAGTGAACGAGATATTGAGCATATTTTCGAGCGTTTACGTTCTGGCGTTGTTCCTGAACGAGGCTTAGAAATCTTTGCAGTTGGCATTGACAAACAACGCACTGAAATTCATCGCCAACTCAAGTTAGCAGCCGATAGCGAAGGAGTTTTTAAGTTCCTACGTGGCGGCTACGGCTGCGGAAAAACCTTTATGTCCCGTCTGGCCATTCTCGATGCCCAAGCACAAGGATTTGCAACTAGCTTTGTAGTTGTGTCTGATAACGACTTGCAGTTTTACAAATTCGATGATGTTTACCGCAAAGTCGTGCAAGAGTTAGGCACTAGCTCCTGCGCCAGAAGTGCTTTAAGTGATATCATCGATCGCTGGATAGCCCGTATAGAAGATGCCCTCATTGCCGGCGGTGCTAACGAAAACAGTGATGAATTTGATGACCAGGTACAGCAACGTATGGAAGAAGAACTCGCCTCTCTAACAGGTGGAAAAGCACCCGAAGACATGGCACGGGTTCTCCGCACCATTTTTAGCCTTAAACAAAAAGGTGAAATTGCCGAAGCCAGCGCCCTACTTTCGTGGCTTTCTGGTAGCGAAAATGTAGCAGCTAGCGCTAAGAAAGTTGCCGGCATTAAAGGTGATATTGGTAGCAGAGATGCCCTCGACTACCTACATGGTGTATTAGAAATCGTCAAAGCTTCAGGCTACAAAGGATTAGTTATTGTCATTGATGAAGTCGAAACAGTCTTGCGAATGCGCCATGATAGTAGAGGCAAATCTTTGAATGGAATTCGCCAAATTTGTGATGCTGCCGATCGCTATAAAGGGTTACTTTGGATATTCACTGGGACACCCGAGTTTTTCGATACTAAACGGGGAGTCGCTGGGTTAGAACCTTTGAGCGAGCGCATCCAATTTCTTGTCTCTGGTGGCTTTGCCAACCCTCGTCAGCCCCAACTAGAACTAAAACCCTTTGACGCTAATCGTCTCAAAGAAGTCGCACTCAAGTTGCGAGAAATCTATCCCACTGCTAATCGAAACCGTCTGATTACTAAAATTACTTCTGAGTTTATCGAACAATTAGTTGCCAAAGTCACTTCTGGTTTTAAAGGAGATGTGGGTGTTGTTCCCCGTCAATTCTTACGTCAGTTCGTCAACGTCCTTGATTTAGTGGCTAATGAAGAAGATTTTAACCCCATGAGTGCCGAGGGTTTTGAAATCAAAGATTTGAATGAAGATGAGCAAAGAATTAACCAAGGTCATACCTACTTTGATGAAGACCCCGCCGATGTTAAGGGCTACGCAGCCATAGAATTTTAATTATGACCTCTACCTTTGCTCGTTTCCCTCCCCGTCTGCAAGAAGCAATTGTCGCTCGTTTAGGCTGGTCTTCTTTGCGCCCAGTTCAGGAATTAGCAGGACACGCAGTGTTAGATGGTAAAAATGCTATTATTTTGGCTCCCACTGCTGGCGGTAAAACGGAAGCTTGTATCTTTCCCTTACTAGCTAAGTTAATGGAACAGGAACCAGAGGGAGTTGGTTTAATTTATATTGCACCCATCAAAGCATTACTAAATAATCAGGCAGAACGCTTAGGGCGTTATACCGAAATGGTTGGGTTGCGACGCTTCCTTTGGCATGGAGATATCAAAGATTCTGATAAACGCGCTTTTATCAAAGAACCAGCCGCAGTTCTGATGACTACTCCTGAATCTTTGGAAGTAATGCTTTTATCTGCCAAAGTTCCTGAAGCGAAACTTTTTAAGGACTTACGAGCTATAGTAATTGATGAAGTTCATGCCTTAGCAGGGACAGACCGAGGTGCTCACCTAATGTCTGTGATCGAGCGAATAGTACGTTACACCACCAATGACGTGCAACGCATTGGATTAAGTGCTACTGTAGGCAACCCTGCTGATATTCTGTGCTGGCTTCAAGGAACCTCAAAACGCCCCAGCAGTGTCGTAGACCCTCCGAAAGTTCCTTCTAAAAAGGATCTGCACGTTTATTTACGAGATACATTAGGAGCGATCGCCCAAAATGCCAGCCAAATCGCAGCCGGCAAAAAAAGCTTGTTTTTTTGTGAGAGTCGGGCATTAGCTGAGGATATTGCTGAACGGATGTTAAACCGGGGTACTGAAGTATTTGTTCACCACAGTTCTGTTTCCCTAGAAGAACGAACCGAAGCGGAAGAACGCTTCAACAGAGACACCAATGCCAGCATTATCTGTACTTCTACCCTAGAATTGGGCATTGACATAGGCGACCTCGACCTTGTATTTCAAGCTAATGCCCCTTCTACTGTCTCATCATTTCTACAGCGTTTAGGGCGCACCGGACGGCGGGAAGGTCAGCGAGCTAATACAACCTTTTTTTGTGAAAGTGTGGAGACGGTGCTACAGGCGATCGCTATTATCGAACTAGCAAGAAAAGGTTGGATAGAACCTATCCCCACCCAAACGCGAGCATGGCCCGTATTGGTGCATCAGTTACTTGCCTTAACCCTTCAGTTTGGTGCCATTAGCCCCGAACGTTGCTGGGAGCAGTTATCAGTTGTGACTGATTTTTCAGGCATTACTCATTCAGAATTTGAAATTCTCATAAAACATATGATCCAGGAGGATTTTCTATTTCATGCTGGAGGACTGCTATCAATGGGAGATAAAGCCGAGCGAGTATTTGGTCGTAGGAATTTCCTGGAACTTTATGCCGTCTTCAGCAGCCCGCTTCTCTACAAAGTACAAACGTCAGCAGGCTACACAATTGGTACTATAGAACAAGCCTTCGTCGATAAGCTAGTAGCAGAAATTAGTTCTTTCCTTCTCAGCGGTCGGGCTTGGACGGTTATGCACATTAACCATCAAGAACGGACAGTACGAGTCGTTCCCGCTCCTCGTGGAAAAAAACCAAGCTGGGGCGGTTTTGCTCCTCAACTTTTAGGCTTTGAACTTTGTCAGGAAATTGGTAGAATTCTTCGCGCAGAAAACAATATCTCCTATATTGATGCCACCACACAAGCAGCACTGGACGAATACCGAACTGAGCTTAAGCCTTTTCTAGCCAATTCTCAAACTAGCATCCAAACAGAAGGTAGCCGGATTCTTTGGTGGACTTTTGCAGGGGGGCAAATTAACTACACCCTCAAGTATGGTCTTCAATTCCACCATGACTGGAAGATTGTCTCGGACAACTTTCAGATCAAGATAGAAGGTGATAGCCTTAGCTCTGGTACTCTAAGTTTAGCAATCGCTCAGATGAGTGATGCAACTTTTTGGAAAAATCCATCCACTCAACGCTTTATTCTGTCTCAGTTACCAGAGTATCGTTTGAGTAAATTCCAGCAAGCTTTACCCGATATCTATTCTATAGAAATGATTAGCAATTACTTACTAGATTTAGTAGGAGTCCTCCAATTTTTACAATTATTTTCTTTCTTCTGTGACTGAACAAAAATTAACTTTTATCTGGCTTTCCCATAATTTATTTAGCAAACTCTATTTATTATTCATTGTTACGCAAAGCTCGAAGTAACAAAACTATTTTCCAGCCTCCGTGTAGCTGATTAGCAGGTAATTCTTGAACTACTCTAGAGAGGCGATTAGCACATACACTTGTAAAACGTGGCCAAGCAGAAACAATCCTTTCAAGTAAAATGTTTAAAGAATGGCTTGTTGTACGTGGATCGTTTGCCCTGACAGCAAGGCTCAGCGCACTTTCAAGAATATGGTTCGCAATCTCCTGACTTACTATTTCTTGCTGTTCTTGAAAATTGATTAGTCCAGCTATTTCAACTAATTGCTGCTCTAACTTATATCTAAGGTTTTCATCTCCACTATTTAGTGCATGAGCCGAGGCAACCCTCAAGGCATAAAATAAAGTAGATGGTTCTGCTCGGTAAATATCAACCATCTTAAGGTTGTTCAATAAGTTGCTAAGTTTTTCTGCTAAATCCTTGTAAATTGGTAAGTCTCCAACCAGAACAAGAATCAACTGCCATTTATCTCTAGAAACTGACGGATTTAAAAGTGCATCATCTATTGCATTTTCTACTATTGCTTTCAAGTCCTCAGAATAAATTTGTTTTCCTAACTCTTCACCCAAAATGTAACCAAAATATTCACTACGATTACCTCCTAAAAAAGATCCCAAGTTATCTTGAGCAAGGGTTGAGTAATCATTAATTAACTCTGGGGTAAGGTACTGCTGATCTTCAATAGTTATAACGGCAAATGCAATCATTTTTTCAGCTACTCTTACTGCTTTGAGAACCTCAGCATTATGCTCTGCTAAGATTGCTGCAAGTCCGTGAACAACCAGCGCCATTCTGTTCAGCCGTCTCGGGTGGAGAACGTCATTCCAGAATTCAGGATTACAATCAAAAAAATCGGCGTTAATTGCTCTCTGCTTAGAATAGTTCTCTAATTGTTGAGCAAATTCCTCTAATGGAATTGTGGGGTTATATAGTAGATTATATAGCTTGCTCGCCTGTGCCCAAATCATTGCTAGCCGCATTGAAGGCAACCACTTTTTAGTCTCGTGCCAATAACTAAACTCACCACTGAGGAGATTGAGGATTGTCTGAAATAACCGGAATTGAAGTTCACCGACATCGCCATAAAGTTCGTCAAGGATATGTTGAACTAAGGTAGTTGAGTCAGGAGAAAGCAGGCCTAAATCAATCAGATGTAGCTTGCATACTGAAGAATTTAATCGGGAGAAAAGTCTATTTAGCACAGCCAATCTCTCGCTTGATGGCAACTTTCTAAATTCCTCTCTTACCTGTACAGGAAGTTTAATGGGAAGGCAAGAAAGGCGTTCTATGCAAATTTCAAGTCCTTCAGCAGCTAACAAGGATTCTGCTGCTAGACTTTGTTTTTCAATAAAATTCAAGCTTTCTGCTGCATAGTGTTTGAGGTGAAAATGTCTGAGTAATCCCGCGCATGAAGGAGGAATTAAGTCATCAATTGTAATACTGTGATTCTGATGAAGCTTTTCCTCAAAAGATGAGTATAAAACTGCTGCAGAGTGCTCACGCCATTCATTTGCTTGGTCAACGCGCCTGCGGGAATCTGTAGTAGATACGATTTCACTGACAACGCTTTCAAAGGTTGCATTATCACAGTCAAACCAGAAACGATGAGATCGCAAGACTTGCTCACGTACATTAGGATCGTTTGATGTCAGCAGCATCACATCATCATGCAATGAGTAGATAGGTAAATCGGCTTGATTGATAAAATGAACTTGAATAGAAGAACCATCCTGAACAGCCCGAATTTTAAAAGTAACTTGCGGCTGTAAAGCTACAAGGTTTGCTTCTTCACCATTAACAGATGTGGCGATTGCAGGAAAAAAGTCTGATGCAGGAAATACAAGGGGAGTAGATAAATCTGGCAGCGTTAAGTTGATAGATTCAACTATTTGAATCTGCAAATAAGCCATCAACTCAGGATGGGTTTTCATTTCACCCTGTAAAATACTCGGAAGAGCCCAA
Source organism: Microcoleus sp. K5-D4 (assembly GCF_036704575.1). NCBI lineage: Bacteria > Bacillati > Cyanobacteriota > Cyanophyceae > Oscillatoriales > Microcoleaceae > Microcoleus > Microcoleus sp. K5-D4. The sequence goes on along the minus strand of NZ_JAUBSD010000025.1, from coordinate 16,317 downwards.
TAAAAATCTTCCCATATTAACCTTATGACTTGCAAGGATTCGTCCCCTTCTTGCTTCCACCCGTGAAGAATAATATCTTTAATTAATCGTGCTACAGCAGGAACTACTTCTGGATTTCCTCTAAAACGTTTTTCTGTAATCCGCTGTTCAAGCCAGTTAAAATATTGCTGACAACGACTGAGAGTCTTATGGTTATCATTATTTTCTATTCTCCACAAGTGAATACCTCGAAGGTACAGTTGGCAAATGTCAGTGCTAATTAGATCGAGTCCATCACTGTTTGAATCAACGTTGGGCCATAGATGGCGGACACCAAAAGTACCAGTATATAAATTGGCTAAAATCCAATCTGAATAGGCAACAGCAATCTCTTTGGAAAAATTGATATCTGCCCAAATATCGCTTATTGCACTTTCTGTTGCGGAAATGCACTCAATAACAAACCTTATTTCACCTTCAGGACTATTTGCTCCTTCAGGCATTGGAGGACGTTGAAGTCTGTGTGAATCCAGCAAACACGAAGCGACATAACGGCGGATAGTAGCGAGTTCTTCAGTTTCCAGAACTCTGCCATCTCTTACTCTAGCTTGCTTCAGATGATAAAGGATTTCTTTAGTCGTGATGGGAATATACCGAATATTACCTGCACGTAGCTGCAAAATTTTTTCGTAGTATTTCGTTTCACTTAGATCATCGCTAACCTGTAGCGCCTCTAAAATTTCCAGTACGCCGATAATTGGTGTTCTGCTATCTAGATGTGGATATTGGCTGAAGAAGCGATCGTCAATCCAGATCACGTCACCTGGTTGAGGTGTATAGGTGAAGAGGTGGTACGCTGTTAATTCATTTGCACTCGAACACTGCTGCAACTCAAGTTCTCTGTCAGAGCCAGCATTGGGCAGTACGATCACTTCGTATATTCCTCGCTCTAGTCCCGTTGAGACTCGCTCTCTAAGCTCTCCAAGCCATCTCAAAGACTTAGCCGAAGATTCGCTGTCATTAAGTGCCGCCTGTGCATCACAAACACACTGATGCGTCACAAATACTCGAAAATAGCCACATACTTGTGTTAGCAAATTTGAGCCAGCTAAGAGAAGAGCCAGTTCAGAGTTCAAGCATATCAAGTCATTCCGAGTCGGTAACTTTGGTGGTAAATCTGCCGATCTCTCATCTCCCAGATTATTCAGCGCCGTTTTATAGGCCCCATCAGATAAAACTCCCTGTTCTTTCAGCGCCTCGACTAGCGCACGACAATTGATTAACCTTTGTCGATATGTCTCGTCTAACACAACGGGTTGTATCACACCATTAGCATCAAGCCGTTCTAATGGCAAGAACTCAACCACGAACCCATTATCAACACAAGCTTTCTCTAGCAGAATGGCTGATTGCTTACCTAATTTTTCGATTAGTTCATCAGAATTTATGTTCAAAGACTGAGGAATTTCGTGTAATTTTCCAGATTGGTTCAGTTGCAAGATTTGGCGATAACTATCTACTTGAGAGGGCTGATGCGACACAAAGTGCTCGCCTTCTTGCAAAAGGGCAGCCGGTAGCATCGCTGAAATCCGAATTGGACTAAATCGCTGTTCCACTGCATCCAAAATTCCCAGGTGAGCAGCTAGCAATAAAGCTGATATGTCTAGATGCAAGCGCCACTGAGTGTTTGAGTTCGCTAACCCTTCTGGGAAGGGACGGGCACCATAACGCGCCAGCACTGCTGGCTGATAATGGGGATTAGGATTGTTCGCGTTCTCTCTAGGAAGGATGTGGAAAAAGTGAGTAAGCGCCAATTTTTGCTGGGCAATCAAGTGAATAGGAAGTTCTGCGTTATCGTATTTTTGATTGATTAAAGCTGCATTTTCTGCCCACTTCTGCTGTAGCTCCAGAAATTCCCTAATTCTCACTGCCTGAAACGGACCTTCTCCTTTGATAGCAAGGAGCTGTGCCTGACGCACAAAAGGCTCAATCTCCCGATCTAGTCCCAGGTTAGATCCCAGGCTAATGACTTCTCCTAAAACCTCCGTTTCAATCGGTGCGGTCACTGCCTTCTGCCATAGCTGATGTGCTAACTTAGGGTCTTCTGGCAGTAGACATCTAGCTGCCCAGAGCAAGGAAATTGGATGGACATCTTCTTGCTTTAATAGACGAGAAGCAGTCATCGCTAGTCCTCGCAAGTTTCCCTGATTTAGGTAAAGAGTCATCAAGGTTACAAGATTTTCGACTGTTTCGTGCGATCGCGCTAACTCCTCTGCATCAGCAACTGCCTCTGAGATCAACCCCAACTTTGCCTGACAATTGGCTCTCAAACGGCGCAAATAGGGAGGTAAATTACTACCTGGAAAAAAGTTTTGGTGATCGTTCAATAGCTGAAAGCATTGCTCGAAGCGACCCGCTTGTCCAGCACATTGTGCTGCTAGACTAAGGGCATCAGGTGTTGCCACCGAATTCACTAAATCATCTGCTCTATCCGCAACATAAGCCCAGTTTTGTAAACTAGCTTGGAGCTGGCAAGCTTTGGCTAAATATTGACCGTTACGGCTTTCCTGCCAGCATGTCTCTAGATACTCAGCAAATGCCTGCCAGTTACCGTTCACCCGAGCCTGTTCTCGCAGAATTGCCGCTTGAATGCTGCGACAAACAGCAGGGTTGCTAAACGTTTCGCTTTCTTGAAGCGCGATTTCCACCTCTCCATCTATCGCTAGGGTTTGTATATGCCAGAAGAGCCAGACATCTTGATGCCCAGTCTGCTCAAACGTTTCTTTTGTACGATGTAGAAGTTCTAAGGCAGGCTTGGGAGTCTCCAAGTAAAGGTATATTCCGAGCAAAGCAACAATGCGATCGAGATCATTACTTCCTTCCTGCACCAATGCTTCTAAGGCTTTTTGACTCGTAGATAAATCAATGTCGTAGTTGCGACCCGTTCTCCAAATAATTGCTTGTGGGTTAGTTGGATCTTCGGTAATTAGCACGGAACATAAATCGTGAGCCTCTGATTGACGCTCTGGATCGTTCGCTAAGCAAGCCAGATGCCATATTTGCCAATATTTCCGTTGTTTCTCCCCTCGCTCAGTTTGAGAGACAAGTTGCTTATACTCATTTGCTGCTTTGCGTAGGCGCTGCAAACTTTCGTCATCACGTTTAATGAGTGACCAATCAACAGGTTGAGGAAAGTCAATTAACTGTTTGGGAATGGCAGGTGAAAGTACACTAAAGTAATGAATAGTAGCCTCAGATGCTCTAATATTCTCCCAATTGGGTTTTTCATAACGAGCTTGTTGAATCTTTACCAAAGCACTGGCAATGTCTCCTTTGTTCAGAAGTGCCAATGCGTGTATGCGGTTAGTTTCAGCATCTGGTTCTAAACCTTGAGGCAAGGTTTGCAGCTTGGTAATAACCTCCTCTGTACGTCCTAGTTCTAATAACAAGCCCAGTTCGAGATTGAAAATATCAATACTGAACGGGCTGCTAATCAGTCTTAGGGCAGCTTCTGCACCTTGAGTGTAATAGCTAATCAAAGCTTGTAGGAGAGTATCATCTCCCTCTGGAAGAATGGCACGGGCTTGTTCTGCTAATTTTTTAGCTTTCTCAATATCATGTTCGACACTAAGGATATAGCTTGATAGGGATTGCAAAATCTGTGCTTGTAGGGGCTTATCGAAGACATCCCAGTTTGGGTCATCCCGCAGGACTTTGAGACAGGCAAATGCACGCTGCAAATATCCTTGCCGATATGATTCCCGGAATTCGTCTAGCTGTTTAGCTTTTTCCTTCGACAACTCAGAGGATAAATGTCCAATCTTGGAAATAAGAACACCAAACGCCAATTGTGTTTCTTGAGATTTTTCTGGGGATTGTGGGTATTGCTGTGGTACACGACCACAAATTTTTTCCACCCACTCCTGCGACTTTAGGTAGCGATAAACAATTTCAGGATGAGGACCTAATTTGTTGCGTAATATACTTGCTGACCAAACTTCATATTGAATGCCATCGTTCACGAAACGTTGCTTTTGTGCCAGAATTTCTTGTTGTTGTTTCGTTTCAGTTAACTCACAGCTAACCAATAAGATGAAGCGCTTAACCTTATGAGAGCGCCAGTAGTCAATATGTTTCAGAAACTCATCAGACGCTTCCTTGATTTTGGGAGGTGGAAACTTTTCATAACACTTGCACTGAACTACTTCAATGTGAATACCATCATCACAATGAGCCAAAAGGTCAATCCCCTGCTGTTTTTGTCCTCGTGTACCATAGACGTTGCAAGTAGCTATTCCCGGTTCTTCCGAGAACACATCACAGGACATATCTTGGAAGTCGTACTCTCCCAATTCATAAAATGCGGGGGGGAAGTTGGGGTTAACTCTAGAAGATACCATCAATATTCAGAGATTCTGTGTATTTAACTGTAGAGTTCCTACTGGCTGAGGACTCTGCAACCGCCATGAGTCTTAGTGGACTCAGCATTGCCGTAGATTGGGTAGAGGGATAGCCAAATCAACACCGAAGGATTCAATTTTTCCTTGCTTTCTTCGACTTGTTACTCGTATCTTCACCGAAATCAATCGGTTGATCCAGATTGGAACTAGCAAGCTCGGACAAGATAAGCTTAACGAATTTACGTCGTTTTAGCCATGCATATTGACCTGTCTTGTAAATGATGTCATTTTAGTAAGTTATATCTCGTTGGCCAGATGTTCATCGACGCAAGGTATAATTTCTTGCCCTTCTTTGTGGGTGGTGTGTAATTTCTTGACAAAAGAACCCCTTCAATAATAACAGGCTACTCAACTGCGATCATCACTTAATGATACCAAATAACGCAGTTAATCGTTTTTAGGCGATCGCATGAACAAGCTATGGTCAATAAACCTGTCAATAAGCTGTAATTTTTGCCCTTGCTCTTATGGCACAATCATCTTTATAGAACTCATTTGACATCTTTTACGGTCTTGTGGTAACGTGACCGTAAAAGCATTATCCAGTAGCAGCCATGCCTTATTATACAATACTCCGGACAGTTTTTAAGCAGCGAGAGTACCATAGGATAGGACTGACGGAAGGTTAGGGTGATTTAAAATTAAATTCGGGTCTAAATCTAACTTATCAATAAAGGTGTAAAGTATATGCCTATTGAATTCAAGGCGTTTATAAGAAGCCATCGAAAACACGAATGTATCGGGAGATGAATGACGATTATAAGCTTCATATTTGGCTAAATTTAAAGCAATCAAACTGGCATTAAAATGAAAATTAAGGCGTTGACCACTACGAGATTGACAATCGGACAAACCTGTAAATTGTTTGGCATCACGAAAAATAAATTCAATTTGGAAACGAGCCTGATCATACTCAAGTATTTGCTCACTTGTTAAATCTAGAGCAGTGCTAAATAATAAAATATTTTTGATTTTACCGTTAGGTTGAACTTCTTTAAGGCAAGCTAAACGTATTTGACATTTTAAACAAACACTCCATACTACTAACGAATAAAGCTTGACCCCGGGCTTAATTTCTTTAACAAAAGTTAAGTTTTTCAATTTGTTACAGTCTACTTTTTCATCATATTTGCGAGGAGCACCTATTTTGTTTTTTTCACCTGTATAGATGTAATTCAAGTTGGCGTCAGACCGTAATTTACTAATCAAATGTAAATTTGAATCCCGTACAGCATCCCAGAACTTGGCGCGACAATAATAACCGTCAGCTACCAAATAACGTACAGATTCTGGCAATATAAAACGAGTTTCTTTTAAATGCTTAGCATAGTCGTCAACTCTTGTTAATTCAGGCGTTGAGGTTTTGACGGTCTCTTTTTTTCTCTGTTTTTTTGACGTTTTTTTCCCTTTAGGAGTTAGAGGATTTTTGGGTAGTTCTGTGGGAGGACGCCAGGGTGTTTGTTGTACACTCACACTATAAGATAAATGAGTTTCAACTTCGATCAGAGAAATGACGGAAATTTCTAATCCCTCTTCAGGTCTACCAGCTACACCATTATAAAATGTAGCTTTACCTTCAGTTTTTTTGCCACTTTTTTTAAGAAATGAACAATCGATTGCAGCAATAATTGTTTGCTCAGAATTCAATGCTTTCTTGATAAAGCATTGATGGAATTCACTAAAATTAAATTTTTTCAAAAAATGACGACGATAAGTTTTTTCACTCAATGAACTATAACGGCTCAGATTGGTAAAATTAACTTTGCCATAAACAAGTAATATGGTGGAAAATAAAATTACAATAAATTTTTTTTGGAATTGACTAATCCCTGACATTTGTTGTAAGATAGATTCTAGAATATTCATAAGGCATTTTTTTAAGTTCGTGTGTTTTTTGAGCTTAACGTAAAAAGTGCCTTTTTTTTATTTTCGGTTAAAATTTCAGGGAATTTTTGGCTCTGCTCGCGGAGCGCCCCTGTTCCAAAACTGTCCGAAGTATTGATTATAGCAGTCTAACGGATTCAGGAGGGGAAACAATTGAACCAATACTACATGAGATATTGCCCAAAAAGAACCGAACTAGACCATATAACTGGACAAAAAGAGTAATCTTAGATGGCATCTTCTATCAACTAAAAAATGGCTGCAATTGGTAAGAGTTACCGAAAGAATTGCCCCCCTATTCTACTGTATATTGGCATTACAAGCAGTGGCAATCACAGGGAGTAATAGAAGAGCTGATGATGGTATTACATGAGCAAGTGCGCGAGCAGGTAAAAAAAAAAGCCAAATGGACTACATTGATGATGATAGACTCACCAGCCGTAAAAAATACTTGTAATGCTAGCATTGAGTCAAAAGGCTTTTGCTTCTACAAATTTACAAATGGTATTAAAAGACACCTAGCCGTTGATACATTTGGGTTTCCATTCTTTACTCACTGCACAAAAGCTAGTGTATCATATGATGCTGGGAGAGATGGAAAGGTTGACTTTAAATATCGATTATTTTAAGTCCAAACCTCTAAATATTACGAAAACTACACTCTTACTAGACAATGGCTCTCATCCCAAACATCTCACAAAAGAGTTAGAAAAAAAATATCCAGAAATTATGACAAAAATCAAGTTTGAACTTTCAAAAAAGCCATGAAAAGCTAAAAAAAAACTCAAGAGAAATCAGGATTTGTCCCAGTTAAAGCAAGGTGGGTCATTGAACAGTCAAATGCTTGGATGGAAAAATGTAAAATTTTGGTGAAGAACTTTGAGAGAAGTTTGACAGCAGCGACTGCCAAGCTCAACCTTTGTTTTATTAGGCTGCTGATTAGAAGGCTTGCACCCTCTTCTTAGATGTCAAAGCGACTGCCAAGCTCAACCTTTGTTTTATTAGGCTGCTGATTAGAAGGCTTGCACCCTCTTCTTAGATGTCAAATGGGTTCTATAAAGAGCTGTCAAGCTGATGGCGGGGCTTTAAGCCTCCGCAATGCTTGGTCCAATTTGTTCGGTAACTCCAACTCAAGCAGTTATGTCTCAAGAGTTAGACACCAGTCGCTACAAAACTCCAGTTTCAGCCCCAGCACGGTGGCAAGCAACAGATAAACTGCTAAAACGCTACTCCAGTAGAATGATTCTCAACGAAAAAAAGTTGTTTCAGCGTTCGGCACTCGACGAAAAACAGGCTGCGAACCTAATACTGCAAGTTCTGCCGGACTGATACTCTAGCGGCTCGATCGGAATATTGCGTCCCCAACTCAGAGCTAATTGCATAATTGTCGGCTGGTGATGCCGATAGATAAGTAGTACACTTTCACAGTTCTTTCACAGCCTGTATGCTGAAATCGATCGCACCGTTCCTCAACTGCCACTCAGCAATATCTCAGACCCGTACTGGCGAACAGCCTGCGATGGCGTAGCTGCCTAGGTTGAGGCATCGCCCCGAACAAGGCGAGTCAAGTTTCAAATAAAAAATCCCGCATCAATTTTTCTTTTATTGTTATTGGAGAATCGGCTAAGATGCCCAACCCTTTTAACCAGGAAAGTATTCCCAGACTGCCCGAACATGGAGATAACGCCGAGAATTTTTTTACCTATCTCATGTTGGCAACCCGCAATAATCGCCCTGTCCTTAAGTGGCAAAATTATCCTGAAGTGAAACGCAACTTTGAGTTATATAAAGAACGAAATCGGACGCTTTCACAGTTGTGCGACCAGCCCGATGGAATTCAAAGTATCGCCGAATTTTGGAGGCAGATAGCGATTGACGCTCCTTCATCGATCGCCCTAGAATGGGAACCAAAAAATAGAAAAACGCTAGCTTTAAAACACTTAGCTAGTTACTTTGAAAAAAGCTGCTACCACGCAGCTAGAGAAGTACGGTTACAGTCAAGCACACTCCCGTGGGAGGAGTATCTCTGCTACGCTCGCATTTTTATTTACAATTCCGACAATCTTTTGAGGCTGTTAAGGTCTTATAATATTTCAGAACGAGCTTCTTTAGATACTTACATTCAGCAAAGTTTGATAAAGGTTATCAAAGCGGAATCAGATATCGGTAAGTTTTCTCCCTGGCGGCTGCTAGACAACAAAAGTGATAAAGAGCTTTATGAATCTCTCCAAAAATACGATTATCGAGAACCTAACATTTCTCAATTTATATTTGCACGCAAATACTTTAAACAAGTTTATCGCTTTAACAAGGTTAATAATCCCGCCATTCGCCAAAGAGGGCAAAAATGGCCGGATGCGGACAGCGAAGACTTTCAGGCAGCGGCGGAGTGTTACAATGCAGAAAAGTCCTTGCCTTCAGCGCCACATGAAGTCTTGGCAGGTGCAAACATTAGTGGAAAGCAAATGCAAGCTTGGATGAAAATCTGCATTACTGCGTTACAAAATTACCCCAAATTCATCAATCTTCCATTATCCTTAGAAGTGCTTCAAAAGCAAGGTCGTGAAGGATTGTTGGATGAGTCAAAGCTAGAAAACCTAAAGAGCGACGAACTGGAGGATTCGGATACAAAAGCAAGAGCAGCGTTTAACAGAACTAACTCTGCTTTTCACAAACAGTTAGAAAGCTTTAAACCAGAGCAGCACGCAATTCTCTTACTTTATTACGGTGCAGGTTTAAAGCAAAACACGCTAGAAAATCTATTAGGAATAGACCAAACATCTATTTCTAGAAAAATCCGCAAGATGAAAATTAACTTGTTAGAAACTTTAGGAAACTTGTCCAAACCCGATCGATGGGTTGCTAAATATGTAGTTGGGTGGGTGCAGAAAAATTTCCGCGCGCCCCTGCGATCAGATTTAATTCAAGCGGCTTTAGTTCAAGCAACCAAAGAACTTGACTCTAAAGAGCAAGAAGTTTTGCGCCTTCGGTACGGTCAGCAAATAGCGGAAGAGAACATTGCCCGTCAGCTTGACATGAATTTGTTAGAGGTAGCTGACACGATCTCTCAAGCTCAGCATAAATTACAGGCAAAATTGATAAAGAATCTGAATAATTGGGAGAAGAAGTATGTAGAAGAGTGGCTGGCGAAGTTTTATCAAGCTCAAATTTTAGCTGCTTGTGGAACTCTGAATATATCTCTAGATGGCGAAGATGCTTCTCAAATCATTGATTCGATCGTTCAACAATGCTTGCAAACTTTAACTGCATCTAAAAAAGGAGAATAAAAAAATGTTTGAATTCAACAAATCGCAGCTTTTTAACTTTCATAATTCCTACCGTTTGCGCTTGACAATTGATGAAGCATATCGAGAAAATGTGTGGGATCAGGCTCAGCAACATTCTAATCCGATTTCTCGCTACAATGCTTATCTTAATGGCGTTTGTTTAAAAACATTCTCGAACTGGTTGTCAGAATGGCTGGCAGAAGAAAGACTTCCTCAACCTTCAGTTTTGCACGGTCAAGATATTGCTAGTATTTGGGAAGTGGTGAATGGAACCGCCTTTCAAATTGGCGAAATAGGGTTGGTGTTAATTCCCAGTGATGGTGGAGAGTTAGAAGAGTTTTGCGTGCCACAGGAGTGGGTGGATATTCCGAACTGGAGTGCTGACTATTATCTCCCCGTGCAAGTGAATTTGGATGGAGATGATGGTGAGTGTTGGATCGAGTTGTGCGGGTTTGCGACGCACCGCCAACTGAAGAATGAAGGTAGGTATAATGCGGGCGATCGCACTTATTCTATAGCGATCGAGGAGCTAACAGAATCGCTTACCGTGATGCAAATTACTCTCGGGTTAAACTTGCAGCAAGAACTACCACCACTGCCAAGCTTATCTGAATCAGAGGCCGCAAATTTGTTACAGATTTTGGGCGATTCAGCAGTATATTCTCCCCGGCTGAAAGTTGCGTTTGAGCAGTGGGCTGCATTTTTTGTAAATGATGAATGCAGGCAAAAGTTGTACGATAGGCGTTTGGAAATTTTGGAGAAAAAGAAGGTAGCTGGCGGATTAATTGCCTCCAGTCCAACTAAAGAAAGTTTAGTTCAGCGGGTCAATAATTATTGGAAAACTGGCTGGCAGACAGTGGAGGAACTCAGAGAAAAATTAGGAATTTTAGATCCGAAATTTGTTTATACTCTAGAAGGAAATCAGCGGTACCGGGACGGTTATTCCAGCACGCAGAATAAAATTCCCTCACTGATTGAACTGTTGCAGGACAAGCGAAATAAAGGGAATCAATGGCGGGCTGCTGAATTATTAGGCCGCGTCGAACCGGGAAATGTAGAGGCGATCGCAGCGCTGGCTGACTTGCTGCAAACAACCCAAGATGATGACACTTTGCGCCACCAAGCTGCCGTGAGTTTGGGAAAAATTGACCCGAAAAATTCCGCTGCCGGCGTGAGAATTGGTAAGATTATTAATCTGGAAATGCAGCTCGATATCGAGCGCGTCGTGCTGGTAGTGACGCTGTTGCCGGAAGGTAGTGATGAAACGAACGTTCATTTGCGAGTATGCCCCGCGCGATCGCAAACTTTGCCACCACATCTCGAAGTTGTTGTTTTGGATGAAGAAGGCGAAATTTTTTGGGAAGAACGTGCGGATAGAGCTAGTGATAGCCTTCAATATGAATTTAGGGCCGAGCTCGGCGATTATTTCCAGGTGAAGGTTGCTTTGCAGGGAGTTAGCGTTACGGAAGATTTTACTATTTAATTCGATCGGTATTGGAAGGTCAAAAGCTATGAGCAAGCTTGTAATCTTGGAAATAAGGGATGCTAACAGCGATTGGCGCTATCCTGTTACCTTGAGAATTGGCGATAGCATTCACTCGGCTACCTCCGGGCGGTTGCCGCCAGCTAAAGATGTTTTGAAAGCTTGTGAGGATTTGCGATCGGAGCGGGCCGCACGCGGTTTTGGTGCTTCTCGCAAGCTAAAACATATTAAAAAGGGGCAAATTACAAAAACTTCGGTTCGAGACTTAGCGATCCAAGTGAAAAATGGTGTTAATACTTGGCTGAATTCTGGGGACGCTGATTTTCAATCTGTCAGGGATAACTTGTTACAAGTATTGAGCGCCGAGCAAGGAAATGTCAGGTTGATGGTTCAAACCGATGATGTTTCTTTCTGGGGTTTTCCTTGGCATCTGTGGGATCTGCTCGATCGATTTAAAATTGAGCCTGTTTTTAGCAAGTTAACCAATACAATTTGTAATTACCCGCAAACTTCCTCTAAAAATAAGGTAAGAATCCTGGTAATTTTGGGAGAACATACAGACATCAACATTCAGGCTGATTTGGAAATTTTGAAACAGTTAATCGAACCGTATGCCGAAATTACACCTTTAATAGCTACTCGCAGCAGCCAGCTCAACGAAAAGTTATGGGAGCGCAACTGGGACATTTTATTTTTTGCAGGTCATAGTTCTAGCAATCCAGATTACAGCCAGGGCGAGATTGCTCTCACTGAAAGTGAAAGTATCACAATTGAAGATTTAAAGTATGGTTTAGAAAATGCGATTAAGCACGGGTTAAAATTAGCAATTTTCAATTCTTGTGATGGCATGGGATTAGTGCAAGAACTAGCTTCGCTACAAATTCCCGCAGTAATTGCCATGCGAGAGCGAGTGCCAGATGAAGTTGCTCAGAAATTTTTAGAGTATTTCCTGGAAACATTTGCTATAGAAAAGAAGAGTTTGCGCGACTCGGTTCGGAAAGCGCGGGAAAGGCTGCACGGGATGGAGGGTGATTATCCATGTGCTAGTTGGCTGCCGATGATTTATGAAAATCCGGCTGTTGAGCCTCCTACTTGGATTGAGTTGCTCGAAGGAAATGAGGAAGAGCGGAAACGTGTATCGATTTGGCGCAACCTCCGGACTTTGTTGGTAGCTAGCGTATTAGTCACAGGTGCTGTCATGGGAGTGCGAACGCTGGGATTGTTAGAACCTTTAGAAACAAAAGCTTTCGATCGACTCGCACAGATAATGCCAGATAAAGGGCTAGATTCTCGCTTATTAATTGTTGAAGTTACCGCCGATGATTTTAAGCAATTGAATAATGAATATCCCTTACAGGATAAAACAATAGTTCGGGCTTTAGAAAAATTAAATAAGCATCAACCACGAACTATAGGCCTTGAGATATATAGAGATATCCCGCAAGGGCAAGGGCGTACTGACTTAATTAAACACTTACAGCAGCAGGAGCGTGTAATTCCTATATGTGTGTTTCCTTGGAATAACAATCCTGAAGGGGTGGCACCGCCTCCCGGTCTGCCCGACGGTCGCCCTGGATTTGGGGATATTGTAGAAGATGCCGATCGCACGATCCGGCGACATTTATTGTCTATGAAACCATTCCCGTCTTCTCAGTGCAAAACCTCATCTTCACTTAGTTTTAAGTTAGCTTTACATTATTTGCAAAACAACCAAAATAGTACCCAGAATCAAACTTCCCGACTTCCAGTAGAGTTTCAAGAAAATTATTGGAAAATCGGAGATGCCAAATTCAAAAATTTAGAAAAAAATCCAGGGGTTTATCAAAAAGAAAAACTGGGGGGGTTTCAAATAATTTTGAATTATCGATCGCGCCAGTCACTTACTGACATTGCTGAGCGAGTAACGCTTATGCAAATTCTCAACGATCGGGTTAACCCATCTTATATCAGGGATAAAATCGTTTTAATGGGTGTTACAGATCCAACTAGGGGCAGCACAAATTACAACACACCTTACAACCAAGAAATTCCTAGCTTAATGTTTTTAGCCCAGAGGGTGAGTCAAATTATTACTGCTGTTGAGGATCGCATACCTCTCATGTGGTTTTTACCTCAGTGGGGCGATACTCTCTTAATTTTACTCTGGTCTGTGGCAGGGGGTTTTTGTGCTATCCGCCTCCAATCGCGACTGCATTTAGGATTAGCTCAAGCAGCGTTACTGGGTCTTTTATATGGTAGCTGTGGGTTCTGTTTGCTGACGGTAGGATGCGTACTACCCCTTGTACCATCAGGATTTGCTTTGTTAGCTGCCAGCGGATGTCTAATAGTCTACAATGCTTCTAGTAAGGACACATAGCAGCTTCTACAGCATACCTATATGAAGACTCAGCTCACCTGCGCCTGGACGCTGGGGGTGATTAACGCGACAAACTGCTTAGTTTTGGGACAGGTGCAGCTTAGTTTAAACAATCTCGTAGTTTCTCAACCCCAAAAACCACAACAAACGACCCAACAACCACCTGTGGATAGTAGACCTCCCGATCGAAAACCCACAGGTAGTCGCGGGCCTTGTGAAGAGACAGCAGGCGTACCTTTTACTCCTTTGTTACCCCCTCGCAGTTCAGATTTTTTAGTTTCGACAATTACCAATCATCCGACTTTCTGGTTTTATGTTCCCTACACCAGTCAAAGCGTCAGTTATGGAACTTTTTCTTTAGAAGACGCAGCAGGAAATCGACTATACAAAATGGATTTTAAGCTACCTGAAATCCCCGGCATTGTAAGTGTTAACCTTCCAAACGAGCGAAAATTTTTAGAAGTTAATCAGACCTATCGGTGGCACTTCCGACTTTACTGTTCATCTCAAACCTCGTCAGCATCGAATTCGGTTTTTCGTACAGGTTTAGTGAAACCGATCGATCGAGGAAATCTTGAGGCTCAATTGCAGGCTGCGACGATAGAAAATCGTGCTGCAATCTATATTAATAACCAGCTTTGGCATGATATGCCCGATCTAGCGCAGATTCGCAGTCGCCCTAATGACTGGATTAACATTTTGAAAGCTATGGACTTGGAAGAGTTGAAGGAAAAAAAGATAGCAGGCTCGGTGCTGCCTCGCTAAAAATTTATAGATAGTCTTCATCCTAACTGGAGTTTAGACTAAACAGACCCGATTGAGGGCGATCGTCACTTCACTCAAGAACGGCAACGGTCGCTGGCGACTAACTATGAGGCTCAACCATCAGATTCAGTACCAGCGACCGTTGACGTTCTCTTTAAGTAGCTCCCGGTGCTGAGTTCTTCCTGGCGCTAGCGATCGAAAATTAACGCACGCTTAAGTGTGAAGATATCGCTATAGTTGAGTGAAATTTCACGCCCGCGATCGTCCACAATCAACAGACTCCAGTTAAAACTAAAAAGAACGGTACGATCGCCCTAGAACTGCATAGCGAGATCGCTTGCAGAGGGTGCTAGTCGCTCGGATGCAGGCGCAACAAAAATACCGGGTCAACTCATGTTTGAATTGACCCGGATGGCGGAAGATGGGAAAGTATCACCAACCCCGATCGACCGCTATGAATGTTGTCACTCAATTACAACAGTTTCGTCAAGCCATTTACAAGAATCTATGCACAGCCCAAGATGCTACCTTTGAATTAATGGATGCACTCTTGCTCACCAGAAAAGCTCAAAGTTTAGCTGATTTATCGTCCAGATTGCGTCTTTCGCCGCCAGTGGTCGAGCGTCTATGAGGCACTACAAGATACCCGGCCTGCGAGGGAACAATTAATGAAACTGTACATCGCACAAATTAAGCCGTCAGAACCGATTGTCTTAGCAGGCGACCATACAAGGAAAGTCCAGACCTGATGCCAAAACCCTTCAAGAACGCACTTATGAACATTCACCTTCACAATTAGGATCTCGTCCGATAACTGTAGGGTATGGCTACAGCACATTGGCATGGATACCAGAAGAACAAGGCAGTTGGGCTGTAAGGATTCAGGTCTAAAAACTTGCGGCTCCAACGCTTGTATGGCAAGGGTTTTAGGACAAAATAAGGGTTTTTGTCTTTCGTGGTTGATTGTCAATAAAGGACGAAAAACTGTCATTTTTTGTCCTTTATTGAGAATAGAGATTTATTTAGCATCAAGCTCCAGATCTAAAGTCTTTGCCCAGCAAGGAGTTCAGTGACCTGAATCCTTACGTTGGGCTGTACCATTTTTGCACGAACGAATTACCAGTTGGGACAGTCCAATCTCGATGGCAGCTCAACAATTATCGAGGGTAAGTTCTCAGTTACCATCAAGAGCAATATCTTTGTGGGATAGCGAATACGGCTGTGCGCCGTTCCTCAATCAAACCGCATCCGTTGCTGTAGATAAACTGATGCGCCTGCGTTCAAATTTATGTTTGTGGGGCGCACCTGGCGTCTATGAGGGTCGAGGCAGACCCAGACTTCACGGCGATAAATTCAAACTTAACGCTCCCACAACTTGGAGTTCTCCTGCACAACAAGTTGAGATTGATGACCCCGAGCTTGGTCAATTGCGAGTGCGGGTTTGGCACAATTACCATTTTCGTTTATCCCCATCTCATTCGATGTCTGTTGTGCTGGTAGAAAGACTGACAACCGACGGTTGTACCACGACCTCGAAGCCAATGTGGCTAGCATTTGCGGGATTAAAAATGCCTCCACCCGATCGAGTTTGGCGGCTCTATTTACGAAGATTTGCGATTGACCATTGGTATCGTTTTGCCAAAAATCGTCTTCATTGGACTGTTCCTCGGTTAAGTACACCCGTTCAATGCGATCGGTGGAGTGATTTAATGCCCATTGTCACTTGGCAATTATGGTTGACCCGTCAGCTTGTGGCACAACGCCCATTGCCTTGGCAGAAAGCTCAAACCAAACTAACCCCTGGACGGGTGGCTCAATCTTTCGGGAGTATTTTAGCGGTGTTAGGTACACCGGCTCAACCTCCCAAACTTCGAGGTAAATCTCCTGGTTGGCAAGCGGGGACGTAAACGACGACCCAGAATTCGATATCCCACAGTCAAAAAAGGGTTTGCTCGACCGAGAAAACCCAACAAAAAGTCTCTTTAATCTGAAATTCTCGATCGGTCATTTTTAACGGGACTTAAACCAATACTTCGGACAGTTTTTAAAGAGGGATACGATCGCAATAAAACAGAGAAGTGAAAAAGTGAGTGAAATCTGAGC